>JASFHE010000785.1:0-3189 GCA_050123415.1 Desulfobacteraceae bacterium
AGCCTGATTTGCCCCGGTTTTCGGTTTTACGATTCTGACCGTCCGGCGTTTCCACAAAATCTTCCCTTATCATGGGGTAGCGGATACGGTCATAGGAATAGGCCCTGTTTTTTTCGGTCATTGCAAAAAATGCAGGTGAAGCCTTGCGGAACGGCGTATATTCTTTTCCCCTTGCTTTTATGATCCATCCCTTGGGATCATTGTCGTCAAAGACGATCGGACGTATACGGCGGATAACTCCATCCTCCGTATGGATAGCTATAGGCCCTCCTACACATATGCTGTGTGTTATCTTTTCTGTCATGTTTTTCTCCTTACAACTCAACCAGGGATTTTGCAAAGTCGGAGGTAGGGTCAATCTTGATCATTCTGCCGATCAGGTTGTCATCCTTTACCTCAAAGCATCTGAGATTATAAACCTCAGAAAGCATCACTTTGAAAATCCTCCCGTCAGGGGCTTTCTGCAGGCTGCCCAGCTTGAACATGTGCTGAACCATGATACGCTCCTTATTATCAGTAATTTCCTGATTTGTGCGCTTAAAACTCTTCTGAACTCCCATTTTTTCATAGCGTACGTCACCTGCCGGTTCCCAGCCGTCAGCTTTAGCAAGTGCTTCCTCTATTGCTGCAATATCTGCCGGAGCAGGAGTGCCCATGCCGCCCAGGCCTTCGTACCATACCTGTAGGACACAGGTTACGTCACCCGGAAATGCATCCAGCCATTCCATTATTGCGGGAGAATAATTCTTATCTTTCTTTATTATATTCATCTGACAATACCTCTACTCTTTCTTTTTTTTCTGAGGGATAATAAACTCAACTGTTTCATCCGAATCCCTGTCATCACCGGGATACGCATTCAGTATTCCCTCCTCTGCACTTGCCAGAACTCCGTAAATATTCATGCCTTTTTCGTATTCAACAAGGAACATTGTATCTGCCATATTTGTGAAGTTCCGGATAATCGCGGTGTTTTTTTCATTCTTGGGAAAGGTTTTCTCCCCTCCACCTGGCAAACCGGGAGTATGAGAAAAAAGGTGATATTCTCTTCCCACATCGATTATATAAATGAAATCGTTTTTAGAACGGGCAACCACAATGTTACCCTTTGAAAGCTCTTCTAAAACACGATCCCAATCCTTTGATAATATATCAAGAGTTAATTGGTTTTCCATTTTGATTATTTAACCCGCTCCACTACAAGCCCTGCTCCGGGATCATAGGGTTTATTAAATGACTCGGGATATTTTTTCCTTAATTCTTCCAGATCAACCCGCCGTATTCCGGCCAGGAAGCCACTGGATACCATACCAAAGGCATTTTTTGATGTACCTTTGTGCGGAGTTATTGTGTTAATTGCGCCGCCTCTGTCCAGCTCTCCTAAAACAATCGGGTCCCATCGTGCGCCATGATCTATATACACAACGCCGGGTCTGACACGTTCGGTAACAAGGGCTCCGGCCAGGAGACCTCCCCTTTCATTATATATCTCTACAACATCGCCGTCCCTGATACCCCTTGCTTCTGCCTCTTCAGGGTTGAACCAGGCCGGTTCATATAGATATCCGTCATCCCCTTTTACCTTGCATGTATGTATCTCCCTGAGCCAGGTCATATCATCATGCTGTGAATGAGTACGCCATCTTGGATGGTTTGACATGACAAGCAAGGGATAATCTTCGGCCCTTGAGCATTCAAGTGTTTCATGGTGCTGTTCACCCCCTAGTATCCAGTGCGGTACCGGCGGGCGCTCAATATCGCCCGGAAAATTTTTCGCCAGTCTCTCTGAATAGAATTCTATTTTCCCGGAAGGTGTACTCAGAGGATTTTTTTCAGGATCTTCATAAAAGGGAAATAATCCGGGTTTGTTCTCTTCCCATTTTTCGTCACAGGGAACAACATAATAACCTTTTTCATTAAGCTCTTCCCAGGTTATATCATCAGCTACACCGCTCTTTTCATAGGCGGTTTTTATCCATTCCTTTACTGATTTACCTTCAGCGAATTCTTCCAGCAGGCCGAAGCGCTCTGCAATTAATGAGACGATCTCAAAGTGGCTTTTTGATTCTCCGAGCGGTTCAATGGCCCTGGGTTCAGGAAAAACCGTACAAAACTGGCCGCTCATGGACTCCACTCCAAAATCATCACATTCCATGACCGTCTGGGTCGGCAGGATCAGATCTGCCATCTGGCAGTCATTTTCAAGCCACGGGTGCTGTGCTAGTATAAATTCTATCTTCGGGTGCCTGAATGCCCTGGCAAAATCGTTTGTATCGTTCCAGCAGCTCATCCATGAAGGGCTGTCTGTCCATACCATGTGTATTTCAGGAGCATCTTCAAGGGGATACTGGTATTTAATGAACTGCTGATCCGCGTAATCCTTTGATAAAGTTGTGCCATACCATGTTATAGGCGGCCTGAGTATGGCATCATGGATCAAATTTTTAGGGATAAACTGCCTTGGTGTGTCCGTGTATTTCCAGCCGCGCTGTATCCCTGCAATATTGGGGATATACTCGGGCCAGGGCAGAGGGATCTTGGTTTTATCGTTATAGAGCCCCCATTCCAGCATCTTGAACTGGTGTACACCAGGTTTTCCAAGCCCCTGCATTGCAAGGAGCATTACCTGAAGCCTGGCAGGTTCAGTTGAATAGGGACCGCGTATACCGGGGCCTCCGTTTCCTATTGCAATGCTGACTATGTGTTTTGCCCAGTATCTTGCCAGCGCCTTTATTGTATATGATGGGACTCCGACCTTTTCGGATGCCCATTTCGGGGTCTTGGGAATACCGTCTTCCTCTCCAAGGACATATTCTTTGAATTTATCAAATCCAACGGAATGGGTTTTTACATAATCTTTATCATATGTTCCTTCGGTCATCCATGTATGGGCGATTGCCAGATACATGGCTGCATCTGTGTTGGGGAGTATCGGTATCCATTTATCCGCGTGGACCGAGCCGCCGTAGTTGAGATCAGGACATACATAGACGGACTTGATGCCTAGGTCCGTAAACCAGTAACATAAACGGCTTGCAAGCTGACCGTCAAAAGCCCATGGTGTGGTTTCCGGATCACAGCCCCAGAAAAAAATGGCATCGGAATTTTTAGACACATCCCATATTGTGTTGGTCACAGGGTCCATAAACCCGTTTGTTTCGCAGCCCCATACATGCTTTGCGCCCCAGT
>JASFHE010000786.1:0-3188 GCA_050123415.1 Desulfobacteraceae bacterium
GTCTCCGTCTGATTGCGCGCCATATTGATGCATTGCATTGAAAACCGATTCGCCTTGACCAACTATACTAGTCTCAAGGGTGCTCAGGTGAGTACTCCAACCACCAGAAGGATCGGCATAGGGATCTTTTTTGTTGTGCGTTACAAGAACCCAATCCACTGAACTATCTGCATAAGTGCCTATTTCCCAATTGGTCGTCTGGTTATAGCTATAGGTGTCCGTGTAATGGTTGGTCTCGGTCCCAACAACATCAAATTCCAAGTAATAAGAATATGGGTAGGTATAGCACGAGATATCTGTGGATTCCAGATAAACTTCGGTCGTTTCATAGCTTTGGAAGAAGTCGCCGGCGGCATAGGAGGAAGCATTGCCTCTTATTTCCCAATCGTTGTTAATGCTATCGGTGAGCCGGTATTCCTTTTCAATATAGTATCCTTCGACACTGTCGCCTTCTTCCACAAAGTAGCCGAACGTGCCCTCCTCCCCAAAAGCGTAACGATCACCACTATAGGAGTAGCTTTCATCGTGAGCTTCGATCTCTTGAACCTCATAAGAAGAAGACGTTAGGCCAATAGCCATGACATTGAGAAAGAGTTTTTCCCATGTGTTGGCTCCCGTTTTTTGTGGAGTGATTTTGGTCTTAACCCTGAAGGTGTTGGTCGTAGACGCACTCGCTTCATGTACTCCTATAAATCCTTCGTAATAATAATCCCCGATTCCGGAATAGAAAGTGTTATAGCCGGACTCGGTAATCGCATAATTATCATAGGTGGTCGATTGCCATTTATCATTGGTGCAGGTCCATTCGGTATCGTAATTTTGTGACCGACTAAACCACGTCGAAAAACCTTCGGTCCCCATCAGGGTCGAAACATTTCCATACTCGTCGGTATAGGTTTCACTAAAGAGGCTTTCGTAATTAAATCCCGTTCCCTTCTCGGATTTTACGTGAGAGACAAAAGTAGCACTTTTTGTATCCCAATCTTCTGTTTCTTTGTTGAATTTCAGAGTCGAAGTGGAAGTTTCGTCCGAAAGTTCTTTAGACCATTCCACGTATTCCCCTAAAAGACCATATCGTTCTACTCCGTCTTTGCTGGCGCTATAAATATTGTTGGTCTTTTTATGTGAATACGTTTTCCCCCAACCGTCAAGGTATTTCTCGTTTTTCGCCGTGAGGTGGGTTTCTTGCTTATCCTTTACGTATATAGAAGTCTCGGCAATTCCCTGAAGAGTATCATTGGAACAATTTTGCTTAGAGTAGTAGTCGAAAATACTTTGCTCGATATGGTCCGATGTTCCAACCGTACTGACTTCCGTCCATTTACCATTCTTAACTTTCGACGTGGTTTTTTCTCCGGTCTTATCTTCCGTATAACCACTCTCGGTTACCTTGGTTATTGTCGGGTCAGGCAATACTCCAAAAATCAGCGAAGACCCCGAAGACATATAGCTACCGGAATATTCTTTGCCAGTTCCTTCCGACGCGCAAACGTAGCCATCTCCTGACACCAAGACCCACGGATTTCCCTTTGCATCGTCGTTATAGTCGAATTTTGATGAAAAATGAGTTTTTTCTTCTTCCAGTTCATAAGAACTTACCTTGCCTTCGACATAGACGGCACCTTTTACTATTAGCGAAATGCCTCCGGATAGAGAATTACGGGATAATGTATGCTTGTAGTCTTTATTCTTGAGATAGGTTTTGAACTTTTCACTTTCATCAGTAACAGAAGTTGCCTCTCCTGTGGTATCCCACTCGTTTGCAACGGTTGTTACATTATATATAACAGAATGGGTGAGATTGTATTTAAAAATGTCTTTACTTCGGCTAATGGTCTGGTATCGCTGGTCATTTTCTTGCTTTGTGACATTGATATAAGAATCTGAAATTTCATGACCTTTAGAGTAGGAAGGACTTGTACCGGAAGTAAGATCCAGTTCCCATTTGCCACTCACTATCGAGGAAGTTGACTCGAAGTGATCTTCATGATGGTTGTTTTGAGTCATTTTCTCCGTGTTTTGAGGAGGATTATCACCATCAACATTGCTGTCGTATTTTGTAAAGACCGAGAGTACGTAATTTTCATATCCCCCTTCAGTGTCTGCTGCATAGCTGTCCACGGAACTGTCTGGAGAGGCATCGCAAATCTCCCAGTCAGTATCTTTATACGCTTCCGAAGAATCATCGGAAATATTGAGAGATGTAAAGTAATGTTTGGTGTTTGTTGAGTATTCACGACTAGATTCCGTTATGTTGCCAGTTGGCATGGCCTGATCAACGGCAGAGGTAAGCCTATGGAGATAAACTCCCTTGCCCTTACTGCGTACATCCGCACTATCGTCTTGTATGACCACACCATTCCCGGTTATACTCCAGATCCCGGTTGCTAAATTGACTGCATCTTGGGTATAAACCGACTCTTTAATATATTCTTGTGAGAAGGCTGAGAAATTGTTAGCTTCTTCACCCGTGATCGTTCCGTTGACTTGCTCGCCATCTGAACAACGTGAATAAGTACCATTGATGGTTGTATAAACATCTGTCGTTGAGGCACCTTCGGTCAGTACTCGAGTGGGATCTTCTGCGTCACCATTTACTGTAACCCATTGATAAATACCATCCACAAGTTCGACCTCGGAATTTATTACCGATGTGACTTTGAGATAGTCATCTGAGTAGTCTTTTGAGGTAGTAGTCTTTTTCAGACTGCTTTGAGGAGAAGTAGATTCTTCAACCACCTTGGATATCCCATCATAGACACTGAATGTTGTTTTTTCATTTCTGTGCTGTGATGTTCCATCTTCGAGGACCCAGGCACCATCAAGTGCCAACGTCCACGTAGCGTCTTTCATGAAATCAATTGTGCTTTCACTGCCCGATTTATAGGCATTTCCGCGTTTTGTATAGGTCATCCCATTTCCATCGGTAATGGTACCTTCTGTCCTTCCGTAATCCCCTATTCCGAAGTATTCGGAATGGGAAAATGTGTAATTATTACTTAGTGCATCACCATCTGTATCCCAAGCACCACCGGTCATAACAGCAGTAGTTGACTCTTCGTAGGTCTGATTTCCGTAGCCATTTTCGGTATAGATACCCAAAACCATATTGGTAATGGTGTCATTTCCCCAGCCAAGTTCGTTGGGAAGCTCTACGGTTCCTACGCCCAACTCTGCAGCAACCGGGC
>JASFHE010000787.1:0-3184 GCA_050123415.1 Desulfobacteraceae bacterium
AAGAAAATATTTTATATCTTTATTTTTTGAAGAAGATATAGCTGAAGAATATTACATGTTCAAACCGGGAATTGAATAGCATTTTCAAAACGGCGCTGACAATAAATAAACCAACACAGAAAATCACAAAACAATCAATGATATTTAAGGTGTATAGCCTTTTAGTTATTACCTATACGATATTTCTATTTATTGATCGTTTTGTAATCAATACTAAGCTAGTTGATTTAAGCCTAGGAATTGGCATAATGCTTTATCTTCTTGCATTTCAGCTTTTATGGCGTTATCAGCAATGTGACAAAACTAAAACCTAACCCTGCAATCAAGGGGATTTGCTGGTTTTTCTTGCCGGCTGGAACTCTGTAATATCAACGGTCTTCATACTTTATAGTCCATCGGTACCATTAATCCGCAAACCCCTTATCGCTAACGTTCTGAAGAAAGGAGATGCAAATATGTCTCAAGGGGAAGGAAAAAATGAATCCTATACTTTAGGTGGAGGTGAAATTGTCCATCTAATAAAAGAGCCAGGATCAAATTGGTACATTCGTTTTTATGAGTGTAGTCAAAATGTTATTTTTAATCCAGAAGTGGACGGATATTTTTTTGAATGGTTGCAAGGGTTACCGCTAGATTGGAAGGATCGTGAGTTTGAATCTGTTGATAGTGCAATAGAATTTGTCGTTCTAGAGGGGGACGTAGAGGGGGACGTCCTTCAATAATCAAATAACTTCTGTAAAGCAATAATGGAAGTGGGACAATCTTCAGTTTTTCAGTTTAACATCAAGGGTAAGCTCCCGGCCGCTCATATGTATGATAACTCCTTCACCCATGAGGCCGTTGAGTAAACCCGCTCTCAGTGTGTCTCCAACAGCCGGCTTAGTATGTGCCAGAATATGAGCCAGTTTTTTGCCGGTTATTTTAACTATTCCTTTGTAAATATCTTATTTATCCAGTATGATTATATTCACTGTTCAGCCAGTCCTGAAAATTTGGTTTCTATATCTATTTTACAATTTTCACAATCCACTAATGGTTCATTAATCTTTCTCTAACATTACTTCTTTATATTTTTAAGTAAATAGTTCGATATCTTTTTTCAATGAAAAATTATTAAAACTTATAAGAAAAGGACAATGTTATGAATGACAAAATCATGATTGTGGATGATGAGGAACATATCCGTTTTTATTATTCTGAAGAACTGGAAGATGAAGGGTATGAGGTTGTGACAGTATCAAACGGGTTCAGGCTCCTTGAAAAGATAGAAAAGGAAATGCCTGACCTGGTTATTCTTGATGTCCGTATGAGAGATTATGACGGCCTTGACCTTCTGCAGGGTATTAAGAACATGTTTTATCATATGCCTGTTGGTCTCTGTACCGCATATGATACTTACAAAGATGATATGAAATCAGTTGCAGCAGATTTCTATGTTGTTAAATCCTATGATCTGTCTAATCTGAAAGAAAATATTGCTAAAACCCTGGATGTTCCTAAGCCCGACAGCAGTGTAAATAACCATATTCCAGCATTTGCCTGATTCTGTTCCCGGCAGTTGACTTGTCTATTTTCAACTGAAAACCAGTTGTGATAAAAGGGAACATGGAAACAGGCCCTTAACTTATTAACTTAACTTGATCTCTCTGGTCATATTAATGCATTACAACTTTTCAAGGTCACAAACTGTGATTTCAAATTCTCTATTTCCTTCCCATTAAAAACAAATGGATTCCACTGTCACAAAAACAGCCTTGCCCTGTTAAATAAGATTTGAAAATCTTACCTTTCGGTATTTAACGGGGTAAAAAATGACGACAAAAAGACTATTAATAAAGATATATATGATGAAGCAAAATCTTGATTCAATTATTCAATATTATTAAAGCGAGCTGAAGCGTTTGAGTCTATAGGCTGTTAGGTAATACAAAAACAGAAACCATAATACAGAGGTCGGTTACGGATGCAGTAATACCGATAGGAAAAGAAAAATATAATGATGCTTTGCACATAAAAATGTGCTGCAGGCACATTAAATTGTGCATTTTTCTTATTTTTATTATTTAAACAATTTTGAACAACTCCACTTTAAAAAATCCAATGCCCTGAAATCCGCTGATATACAGTGCTTTTCATTTATCAAGTCACAGATAATCGCCTTTGGCACAATCTTTGTAATTCCAAAGACAGCCTGAACCGCTACTCTGTCCCGCCATCTTGTCGAGGCGTAGCTTTAGCGAAGACTGAAGCTTTAGCGATGGCAGAAGCCTATTTTTACACCACAGGTGAATCAAAATAAATTAAAATGAGAAGGTTTTATCAGCACTGCCAGAGTCAATACGAATACCCTAATGGCCTTCAGTCTACTTTTAAACAAAAGGTGACAAAATGAGCAAAGTAAAATCTGTAAAAATTGCAGACATTGTCCTGGACAGCAGTATCTATCCCAGAAACGGTATTGACCACAAAAGGGTATCCCTGTTTGAAGAGAACATGAGGGATGGCTTTGATTTCGATCCTATTCATCTGCAGGAACATCCGGATGAACCCGGTAAATACCGCATCCTGGACGGAGCACACCGGTTCAAGGCATACAAGGGAATCGGGGAAATGAAGGTTGAGGCGGAAATCATTAATCTCAATGGAGAAGATCCCCTGCTCTATGCCGCAAGCATGGCCAAAGGCCCCAGAGAACTTAAGGATGAAGAGGCAAGGGAGATTGCCAGGAGGGCTTATCAGAAAAATCCGCGATTAAGTCCGGAGAAGATAGGAAAAGCCGTATGCAGATCAAGGAGAACAGTTGACGGTTACATTTCTGATCTCAGGGCAGCAGTCAGGGCGGATCTTGGTTTAAAGATATTCCGAATGTCCCGTCTGGGCATACCCCAGGAAAGGATATCCTGCCGTTTGGGCCTGCTTCAAAGTGTAATTTCAAGCTATTTACCGTTATGTTGCGAGTGGACCTAACCCAGTGAAAGGATTTGGTTTTCGGCGATCGCATTAAGATAGTGTAAAATATGAGTAAAAATCATGAGTTACCTTATAATCCAAAAAGATTGAGTTATCGGGTTGCAACATAAAAAATCGGTATATTTGGTCATGTTTGTTCACAACTTGTGTCCCTGTCAGGCCTAAAGACAGTCCAGCCAGGTCATAATGTCAGTACCTCCACTCCATTTAAGAA
>JASFHE010000788.1:0-3178 GCA_050123415.1 Desulfobacteraceae bacterium
GGTTTCTGGAAAATTATTAAAAAGTATGGCATAATGGCCGGCATAACAAAGAAAATAACACCGCACAGCCTGAGACATTCCTTTGCCACCCATTTGCTTGAAGGCGGGGCAGACCTCAGGTCAGTACAGATAATGCTCGGGCATTCCGACATTTCGACAACACAGATTTACACACATGTCAGCAGGGAAAGGCTCAAACACATTCATGAAAAATATCACCCAAGGCCGTAGCTGCCGTGTAATAAATTTCTCTTCTGCTAAATAGACACAGAATCTCATCCCGGAAAGGCCTGATCTATTTCATGGAGGTTCATGTATTATGAAAAAATCACAGGATGCCTCGAAGATCGAGAATCTGGAATCCAGGATAGACAAAAAAAACCGTGAAATAAGGGAGTTGAAAAAGATTAACATGTTTTTAAACTCCCTTTATGACGGTATCAGTGAAGAGATCATGGTAGTTGATCAGGATTTTATAATAAATGACGTCAACAGGGCGTTTCTGGATAAATATAACCTGAGAAAAAAAGATATCGTAGGAAAAAAATGTTATGAGCTTAAAGAGAGGGCATGGCTTCCCTGTGTCACAGGCGGTGGGCAGTGTCCTGCTGATAAGGCTGTAAACACTGGTGAACCGGTGGAGACAACCATCTCCTGCGTGGATGAAAACGGTGATGCCCGTGAGTATATTATTATAATGTATCTCCTTAATGCCGAAGACGAGGCCAAAAAGTATTTTCTTGAAATTACGAGGGATGTCACAGAATACCGGCACCTTATCCTGAAACTCCAGAGATCTGAAAAAAGGTTCAAGGCCATTCTTGATACTGCCACAGATGCAATAATCAGTATTGATGAAAATCACAGGATTATTCTTTTTAATAATGCCGCACAGAGGATATTCGGGTATTCAGGTCAGGAGGTAATCGGAAAGGACCTGGATATTATTATTCCTCCCGGATACGGCCCTTACCAGTTCTACCTGGACCGCTTATTAGAAAGCCAGAAATCGGATATCCTGGGCAAGACCATTTCACTTAATGCAATGAGAAAAAACGGCGAGGTTTTCCCGATTGATTTCAGCATTTCTCTGCTCAATATGGGAGGGAAAATTACCTTTACTGCGATAATAAGGGATGTAACCCACCAGCGGCAGATGGAAAGAAAGATGCTCCAGTCAGAAAGGCTGGCGGCTGTAGGGCAGGCGGTGGGCCATGTCGCCCATGAAATTAAAAATCCCCTGATGATTATCGGAGGATTCACCAGCCAGATAAGATCTATACTGGAAAGTGAAAAGGATATAAACAAGATTGATATGGTCCTTGATGAGGTCGCAAGGCTTGAAAGACTTATCGCCAACCTGGGTGATTTCACAAAGGAATATAAACTTGTCATGAGGCCTGCCGGATTGAATTCGGTAATAGGGGATGTATTAAATATAATGGCCGGAATTTATGATGAAGGCAGATATCATTTTAAAAAATACCTTTCAGGTGACATCAATGAAATTAACTGTGACCCCGACAAACTGAAGCAGGTGTTCATAAATATTATTTCAAACGGAACAGAGGCAATGCCTTCAGGCGGAGCCGTTACGATCAAAACACAAAAAATAGAAGGAGGCGTGGAAATCAGCATAAGTGATGAAGGCAGGGGGATGACAAATGAAGAATTAAATGAAATTTTTGAGCCTTTTTATACCACGAGAGAAAAGGGTACAGGACTTGGCCTGGCGATCTCATATAAAATTGTCCAGGCCCATAACGGGGATATATGGGCGGTAAGTGAACCCGGAAAGGGAACTACATTTATTATCCAGATTCCGGAGTCGTAGAAAAATATTTTATAAATATCCATTGACTAGGTTCAGGACTAGTGTTATATAACGGAGCTTACTTGTCGCGGGGTGGAGCAGTCAGGTAGCTCGTCGGGCTCATAACCCGAAGGTCGGTGGTTCGAATCCGCCCCCCGCTACCAACAAAAAATTCAAGGAGTTATGCCATCAGAGGATAACTCCTTTTTTTGTATTTGAACTCCACACATAAATAGTGGGCTAAGGATGACTATGGTATAAAAGTATGTAAATATATTCCTAAAGGTGGTAACAAGATACATATAAATCTGGTAAAAAATTACATGTATTATGAATATTATTCTAATAAAGGCTCATAACGATATTTTTGTTTTCATTTAACTATCTGAAATAAATAGATAATATAAATGCATATAATTGATATTCTATTATTTTTTAGTGGCATGACAATTGCTTATAGTGATTCGAAGAAAAAAAAGTTTGGATGAAAAAAGGACAAAATAAATTGACAATAATTACCAAACTTACGAAATATTAAAAGGAGGTTTTTAATGGGAAGAATTTTAAAAGGATTTGGTTTTTTAATAGTATTTTTATTAATGGGCTTATTTTTAGCTGTGCCGGCATTTGCCTATACCATAGATGGGAATGTTGACGATTGGGGTGTTTATCTTACTGATTCTGGTGCAGATGAAAAACCATATCTCAATACTCATCTACCAAGCGGCGGTAATGATATTGATTATTTTACAGAAGACAATGCTGATAAGGATGATGGAAATTTTTATGTTAATCCCGGTTACAGCGGAAGTGGAAACATGTATGATGCGGAGGCAATCTATTTTGATAATGATGGTACCTACGGATATATCGCTATTATCACTGGGACATCAGCCTCTGATCCGTATGGCCCTGGCGACATTGCTATAGATTTCGGTTCAGGTGGTGAATACGGTTATGAATATGGAATAGATATTTTTACCCATCAACTTATCCAAGTAACTGATTGGCAAAATGTCGCCTATACACAACATGGTGTTTCTAATCCTTATGCAATAAATTCTGGCTCATATATAGGAGATGTAAACCTTGTATATTCTTCTGAAATTAACGACCATTATGTTATCGAAGCAAGTTTTTTATTGTCTGATCTGGGATTGACTGCAGGAGATACATTCGGCCTCCATTGGACCATGAGATGTGGAAATGATGAAGTTGATCTTACCGCTGATATAAATCCGGTTCCAGAACCAGCCACCATGCTCCTTTTAGGAACTGGTTTAGTGAGTCTGGCAGGTTTTAGGAGGAAGTTCAAAAAGTCATAATCCATCGTCCAATATATACAAACACAGGCGGGGTCTTTTA
>JASFHE010000789.1:0-3175 GCA_050123415.1 Desulfobacteraceae bacterium
TGAAAATAAAAGAACAGTAATATTAAAGTTGGGCGACACGATCCAATTCTTCATGGAATCGATTTCATTGATGCTCCATTAATATTTGAAGGTTATACTCTTACAATTGAGGATGCCCGATATGATTATGGCGAAGAACGTTTTGTTACATTTGGAGTCCTTGGCGGTAGAGTTGTGTCGGTTGTTCATACAGAAACCGGGGATTTAATAAGAATTATTTCAATACGAAAGGCGACAAAAAATGAAGAAAAAGGATATTTCTCGCAAATCCCAAACTGATTTGGATCAAGTAGATAAAATAAAGGATAACGATATAGATTTTTCTGATAATCCTGAAGTTACACCTGAAATGTTTACAAAGTCCGTTGTAAGAAAAGGACTAGAACCTATTAAGCGAAAGACCCAAGTTACTTTGCGAATTGATGAAGATGTATTAGCTTGGTTCAAAAATCAGGGAACAGGTTATCAAACACGTATTAATTCATTACTTAAAGCATATAAAGAAGCACATCAGGATCATGCAGGCAGAACAAGTCACTAAACAAGGACAGGCTGTTTTTCTTGCCAAATCAAACCGAAAAGGTTCACGAAGTTATTCCTTGCAATATGCTTCAAAGGTTCGCTCCGCCTGTTAGTGGGTTAGGGATAAGAGTGAATATGGCTGGTAATCGAGTCACATTTTTTGACAATCTTCGATGGTTTGTCGCTGTCCATGAGTTACGGGGAATTATGGGTTGTGCTTTTCAGAAATGCAGCAGATTTCAACATCGGGCTGATTGTTTCAATGAATGAACTCATGATGAATAACCAATTTTATCAGCGTTACATGTGGTTTCTCTCACTGCTTTTTTTATTCTTTTTTGTATTCAGCCTAATGTACGCGTTTAGAAAAAACTGGTTTTACAGAGACGATCAACCGGTCCTGTCGGAAAGCCCCTCTATTCCATCGACGCTTAAGTTTCTGTTTGGAATAGGATTCCTCACGACTATTTGTTCCTTTCTCACAGTTGGAGCTATCCTCGCGTTTGGCCCAAAATCATCTAATCCCGAACCCCTATTCACTCTCGGAAATATCATCCAATTCCGGCCATCACGACTGTTTTTCTTCATTATTTACTTTAGCTTAGGGATAGTGACATATAGAAACAAATGGATTGAGCGAGGGAAATTCCCCGGTCACTTAAAAACATGGGCAATTTCATGTACCTGCCTGCTGATTGTGTACCTGTTCGTCCACAACCAAATGCTGAACGGTCCTGATGACTTGAAAGAAATGTATGGTGCTGTATTTTTCTTTATTCTCAATTTCCTGACCATAGCGACCTTAGGAATATTTACCTCAATCGGCGTCAGATATTGGAACCGCTCCAATCCTTTTAATGGGAAGATGGCGTCAATTTCATATGACATGTACCTGTCGCACTACATTTTCGTTTTATTATTTCAATTGATTTTGTACACTTTGCCTGGCGTTCCAGGCTTGTTGAAGTTTGGTATTGTGTCCGTGCTATCTATTATCTGTGCTTATGCTATCAGCCAATTTTTTATTAAAGCTTTTCCGCGCCTATCTATTATTGTGACCTTTATTATGCTTATTGCGATGGTGTTATTGATTCGTCCATAGACATGGAAGGTCGCTTAAATTGGTTAGAAATCCGATCCTTTATGCTCAGTTTTTTCACAAATATCAGAGATCCTCTTCAACCGGATACTGATAATTCCGGAAGGTTCTTGCAATCATTATATCCAGTGATTTAAGGTCTTTTCCCTCCTGGTTGATTCTCTCAAAAATTCTGCTTACATCCGGTATGTCAAACCCCTTAACATAGACAAGCGGTAATTTATAATTTTTAAAAACGTTTTGAAGCTGCTTAATATTATTTTCCACCCCCGGATTTTTAAGGGATTTTTTAATAGCAGACTTAAAGGCTGCTGAACCTGTGTGATGTATATCCTTTAAAGAGACAAGGAAATCCGGATCGATCTCCCTTTTTCGTTTTTTATATTCATCCGCGAAAAAGAAAATCCCGTTTGCCGCGTCAAAATATAAAGCATAATCAATATCTTTTCTGTCCCTGATTATTCCATTCCCTCCTGATACTGCCACCAGTATTGATGTTGCCCTTTGCTGCCCGTCAAGTATATAAATTTTTTTTTCAGGTTTAACAGAAGAAGCATCATTACTTTCAAGGTAATTACCTCCGGGCCTGCGGTGTATGTTCAGTTTAATATCCGTGTCCCAGCAAAGGATACTTCCTACAGGATAAAAATTATATATACTGTCCCACAGCTTGAGTATGTCATTTTTCTCCCAGATAAAGTCACGCTGAAATGAAGGTATTAAATATCTGTTTTCCTCCAGCATTCCTATAAATTCGTCTATTCCTTTTTCATGTGTGCTTATGTATCGTTTCATTGTCTTTACTGCCAGTATTTTAATTATTTTTCGTGTATATCTAATATGAATTAAATGATGCAGAGTCTACTCCTTACTTTTGTTTTTATAAATAAAAAAACGCAAAACACAGGGGCAGTTTTTCGAATCTTTAATATTTCAATTTGAAAAAATTCAGGATTTGATACTGTATGTGGTTTTCTGTTTAAAAAACAGGGACTGGCAATATTAACTCATGCGCAGAAACATATTTCTATCTTATGGAAGGAAATATTTCTGATCCGGTTCCCGAAAGAGAATAGCATTGATTCTCCGGGAAATAAGGAGTATGACTATGCAGTAACGCTCTGTGACAATGCCAGCGAGGCTTGCTCCTTTTTTCTGTAAAGACAAAGGTCATGCACAGGGATTGGAAGATGAAGCATTAACCCATTACAGAAGGGTAAGGGACGAGATAAAGGCATTTGTTTAAAATATGGAGGAAGAATTCAGCAAATAGGTTTTGAGTATTATTAAAATGTCAAAAAGCAGTAAACGTTCAAAAGAAAATAGACAAAAATATTTTAAGGCCGATTCATCAGGCAACCTAATAATTCCTGCAGAAACAGCCTCAGGGCTGGGGATTAATCCCGGAGACAAAATCAGATATGAGCAGGAAGGAAACTCATTAACATTACACCTGCCAATGCGTCTGGCAAAGCTTTATATTGAGGTTACAAATATGTGCAACCTCAACTGCCGCACATGTATAAGGCATGTATGGAACGAACCTTCGGGAAT
>JASFHE010000790.1:0-3168 GCA_050123415.1 Desulfobacteraceae bacterium
TTAGCGTACTGTCGTTGTTAAAGATTTTGGGCCATTCCTTAAAGACACGGTTAGTAGTGATAATAATCGATCCCTGTTCATATCGCTGACTGATGATCTGGAAGAGCAAATCAGCGCCTTTATTATCGATGGGCAGATACCCCAGTTCATCCATAATAAGCAAGTCAGGTTTAAGATATTTTTTTAACTCCTGTTTAAGCAGGCCCTTTTTCTGTGATGATATAAGGTTATTGATAGAATCAATGGCAGATGTAAATAATACTGTGTGCCCTTTAAGACATGCCTGATACCCCAGTGCTGAAGCAAGGTGTGTTTTACCCAATCCTACACCACCGATAAAAACTACATTGGTTTGGCTTTCAATAAATTTTAATCGAAACAGATTTTGTATCTGAGGCTTGTTGATTTTTTTAGGCCATGACCAGTTGAACTGATCTAAAGTTTTCACCACAGGGAACCTCGCCATGCGTATACGGCGCTGTATGGTGCGATCCTTTTTAAGGTTGGATTCTTCCTTGATTAACTCTGATAAGTAATGGATATGTGTCCATTGTTTTCGTGCAGCTATTTGAGCTATTGGTTCATAATGTTCCCGGATATATGGAAGTTTCAGATAGGATAGAAGGTCTGTTATATCAGTCATCTTTAATGTCTCCTTTTATTTTGTAAATAGAAAGATCAGGGTGATCCATGGTCAGATCCAGAAGATCAATATTCCGTGTTAAATGAAGTACTCCCGGTTCATTTTCAGGTTGTGCCCTTTGTTCCAGGAGGTTGGCAATATACTCACAGGAAAAAGCCGCAAATGCGAAGGCATCATCTATAGCGATTTTAACCTGCTCTTTTCCATAAATCTCACTCAAGGCAACTATCTGCCGGATGTGATGTAAAGGATTCATACGACGCTGCTCTAACTGCCTGTAATATTGTTCAGCTTTATCCGATAAGGATAAAAATCTCATAAATATCTTCTGTTCCTTTGCTTTTCTACGTTGCTGTAAAAGAGCTTTGGGATGATCAGGGTGCTCAAAATCCTGTCTGCGGTCATAACTTCGCACATGCCTGGCTACAAGGTTGTTCTCGTGATAAATACAAATCCTGTCCGGATATTTTTTTACAGTTAATCTCACACCTGCCAGTTGGGCTGGAACAGAGTAATGATTTGTATCTATGGTGATCCTGAACTGGCGTGAAGCTCGCATCTCACTGATAACGCCGATATCATAGGGTAAGGCAGGTAAAGGTTGTAAAAAGGGCTTTTCTTCATGGAACATATCAACCGGTTTTCTGCCGGTTTGTCCATGATTGCGGACATTAGCTATTGTTCTAAGCCAGTTTTGGGTTACCGGCTTCATGATGTTAAAATCCGATATGGAAAGGCCGTTCAAAAGGTTCTTTTTCACGTACCCTACAGCGTTTTCTACGATCCCTTTTTCGTTTCCCTTTCCAACATTACACGGCACGATGGAAAAGCCATAATGCCTGGCAAAATCAATATATCCGGGATTAAGTATCGGCGCCTGGCCCTGTGTACGTTTTAAGACTGCGGTCTTAAGATTGTCTACCATAACTTTTTCAGGAACTGCCCCAAAATACTGAAAGGCGTTTTGATGACATCCTAAAAAATGCTCCATGGTTTGCATGACTGTAAACTCCACATACATCATGCGGCTGTTACATAATACCATTACAAAAAAGCTTAACCTGCGGGTGGTTGAACCAACCTGTACCGAGCCATAAGAACCCCAATCCACCTGTGCACATTCTCCTGGTGCAAACACCAGCTTTAAATAGGCCTTGGTTTTAGGGGGCCTTACTTTCCGGACATAATCCTGGACTATGGTAGAGCCTCCATCAAACCCATGTTCCTTTATACGTTGATATATCTGCTCCGCAGTATATGGATGAGTTTCAAGCATCCGGATAATTTCAGTTTTAAAAGGATCAAGTTTGCTCTTGCGTTCTCCGGACTTCCTTGGTCGATATCGTTCTTCATTAGCCCATTTGGCTACTGTGCGGACATCAAGAGTCAGGGCGGCGGCAATCTGACTGTATTTTAAGTCTCTGTCCTTATAATAATTTCTGATTTGCACATAGGTCTCGTAATCAATCATGGCAAGCCTCCATGGCGCTCTTTAGTATATCTCCCAGACCCATTGGCTCTCCTTTACGTCGGACTTTTCTCTCAGGACCAAGACAAAGTACCTGGTATATTGGCTTTTGCCATGCAATCAGCCCTTTGTTGATCAGATCAGTTCTCGCGGTTTCAAACATGTCCTGATCCATGACAAGCTTTTTCATCAGACTCTGATCACCATAGTAACTTAATCCCTTGTCATCGCCGACACAGACCAGAAACAAATACAACATTCCGGACGCATGACTGATATCCTCGATATGTTTGTCACTGACCAGTCGATGATCAATCCAGCTAAAACTTTTAGGAACCCTGCGGACCCGCTCGGGTAAAATGGGAGTCTTTGATATCATGATCTCCTCCTTCTGCTTGGGGTTGATAAAATAAAATATCCTGCCCGGATTGTTGCATAAGAAGAATTGATCTTGCTATGTCATCTTGTAACGAAGATCCTATAAATCTGGAGATTAATCCAATTAAAACAGTAGGTTGTGCAGTTAAGAAATCTTGTAACGCAATGCCTGTAAAATCACTGGTATTCTTATTAATATCAGTACCTTGTCCATTTAAGGGATCTTGTAACGCATCTCCCTTGTTTATACTGCTTCGCTTCCAGTAGCCAGGATTCCGCTTTCTCCACTCCCTTACTCGTTCGATATTTTCCGGCCCCCTGAAGTAGTTTTTGTTCTCCGGTTTTAGGAGCCATTTTTTCTGGCTGAATGCCTTGCTTGCCTTCCGGCATTCAGGGCTATTGCAGTACTTCTGCCTATTTCTATTCCTGTGATCCGGTTCAAATAACCTTTTGCAATTGCAACATCTTTTCCTTTTCTTTAGTCCCATCCGCATTGAACCTCCAAAGTAGGTTCAAACATTTATGAATAAGACTGTTTTTTGAAGTTATTTTATGAAGAAAATACTGGAAGTAGATTGAAGAAAATATTTTATATCTTTATTTTTTGAAGAAGATATAGCTGAAGAATATTACATGTTCAAACCGGGAATTGAATAGCATTTTCAAAACGGCGCTGACA
>JASFHE010000791.1:0-3164 GCA_050123415.1 Desulfobacteraceae bacterium
TATATAAGTCAGAACTTCGATCTCCCAATACTTTCCTTGGATGATATTCGAAGGGAGCATCATATTTCACCAACTGATAAAAAGGGGAATGGCAAGGTCATTCAATTAGGCAAGGAAAAGGCCAAAGAATACCTTAGACAAAAGCAATCATTTATTTTCAATGCCACCAATTTGAGTCGGGATGTGAGAAATAAATGGACGTCTCTTTTTCACGATTATAAGGCCCGAATTACAATCATTTATTTAGAAGTCCCATACAACCAACTATTAGCACAAAATCAAAACCGTGATTTTTCTGTCCCTCATCATGTTATTGGTAAATTGATAAAGAAATGGGAAATTCCTGGATTCGAAGAAGCCCATGAGGTTGATTTTGTTGTCAAAGACAGTTCATAAAAATAGGAACTTGAATAGAATAAGAAAAACGCTAACAAACGCTTGGTAATGACCATGCCCGCGTACCGTGGTTTTTGCATATGTGCCCGCCATTAAGGTTTGGGCTATGGTATCGGTTTTGTTCAGCCGGTCAGGGCGCTGGCATGGCCTCACAAGCGAGGCGTTAGAGTCAGATTAAGGGCAAATAGAAAAAATGGACAGTAAAAGAGTCACCGAAAGAAATGCCTCATCATATCGTTCTATCAAAACTGAAATAAGACATAGCGATACTGAAGGACGCGGTTTGTTTGCCAAGGAACCAATTCGAAAAGGTGAAATTGTTTCAGTTAGAGGGGGGCATATTATAACTCGTCAAATGGAGAAAAAAATTAAGAAACCAGACGAATACTGGGGATATCCTATAGCCGATGAATTTGTTCTTGCTCCACTTAATACCCAAGAAGTAGAAGATGTAATGATGTTTTTAAATCATTCGTGTGACCCAAACGTTGGGATACTTGGGCAAATTATATTTGTAGCGATACGAAATATTGACAGCGGCGAAGAACTTACAATTGATTACGTAATGTTTGGTGCGAATAAAGAACCAATGCGCTGTAATTGTCGATCTTCGAATTGTCGTGGTTTAATAACCGCCTCGGATTGGAAAATTAAGAAACTTCAAGAAAAATATAGAGGATATTTTTCTTCGTATATACAACTAAAGATAAATGATGAATAAAATCTTGACATTATAATTTGTGACAACATCATAAAAAGGTGTGCCCTGTGAGATCAACCTAATGATCTGATCTTGTATACGATTTTTTCAATTCAGGAGCATCCATGACCAAGACAATTTTAGTATTTACATTACTTTTATTTCCTTTCAGTTCATTCGCCCAGATCGGACTTTCTAAAATTGAATTTAAAGATAAGTTACGAAATAGGATGATCAACACATTCGTTTTTTATCCAACAGATGAAACCTTGACCAGCACATTTGCCGAAAATGCTGCGTTTTATGGGTTCAGAGCAGTGGAAAACTCGAGTGTTTCCAAAGACGGGTTGCCGTTCTATATTCTGGTTCATGGCACATCGGGAAACTGGAGAAACACCTCTTGGTTGGCTAAAGAATTGGCTAAAAATGCTATCGTAGTCTCTGCTAATTTTCCTGATTACACGACCGGAGAAGCCACGCCTGAATTTGTCCTGAAACCTTGGAATCAGCCGAAAGATGTTTCTTTTCTTATTGACGCTGTCTCCGCCAGCCCATTTGGAAAACACATAGATCAAAATAGAGTCGTGGTCATCGGAAACTCTTTGGGTGGTTATACGGCAATGGCTTTGTCCGGAGCGACGATTGATTTGCGTAGATATCAAGAGTTCTGTAAAACCCACTCGGATAAATCATGTGCCTACTTCCAGGAAGCGATAGAGAAGCTAAGCACTACAAATATAGAAAAAGCCAAACAAAGCTTGTTCGACAAAAGGATCAAAGCCAGTATAGCAATAACCCCGGGGTTCACCGAATCCATGTCCCGAGAATCTCTTAAGGATTCCAAAACGCCCATGTTGATCATAAGTGCGGAAAACGATTTAAACATCCCAGCGAAAACACATTTATCAAACATCCCTGAAAATATTGAGCAACACCAAATCAAGGAATCGTCACACTTTAGCTTTTTGCAGGTATGTAAACCGAATGCCAAAGCCATTTTGTCCGAAGATGGAGCAGGGTTCGTGTGTGAAGACAGTGGCAACAAAAGCAGGCCTGAAATTCACAAGGAAACAATTGGGCTAATAAGAAATTTCCTGGCGAAACATGGTCTATGAAGGGGTCAGGCTTGGATCTTTGTATTTTCAAAAGATGACGATGACCCCAAGCTGAATCCAGGAGATCCCCTCCCCACCCAAACTCAAGTTACCAATCCCCCCAAACGTCAAAACAACTTGCCGAAGCATTACCTCTGTGCTACCAGTATCCATTAAATTACAGAGTAAAAGCCAGATCCGGGCAGTAACTTCCAATCGCTTACGAAAATCCCGGATCAAAAGTTGGTAATATAGAACTATCCAAATTCTGGATAGTTCTATATTAAATATTTCTGTCTAGTTAACTGTTAGGAAATAAAACTGAAAACAAAACCAATAGGTAATCGATTAATAGCGTATAGGTTATAAATATGGAACGTAAGTGGATAAACGAATGGGATAAGAAGTATAAAGGGATAGATACATTTGTTTTAGCTGGGAGTTAGGGTGTCAAACCTTGAACTGTGAATTTAATGCCTTGCTTAATTCACAGTTCAAGGTTTGACTCTCATGCTCTTTCTTGACCGCATCGCGATCTTGCTCAGTGTAAGTGGGCTTATAAGCCATGGCAGGTCATCCCTTTTCGATAAAAGCTTCGATTCCGGGATGAATTATGACAGGAAAAATTAGGCGCGTTAATTCACACTATTCGCAATATTCCCAATATTCACAAATTTTTTGGGTGAAAATTTTATGAAAGGTCAATTTGGAAGGATAAACGGTCCTAAAGTTTCTGTTTCACATTCATTTGTCTGCAGCGATTAAAAAGATCATCGTAAATACGGTGAGCAACCCAATACGGCATCAGATCCGGCATTTTTAAGCCAGGAAAATCATGCCTAAAAAATCTTAAAACAGGTGCCACTAACGCAATATTATTGATCTTTCAGTAAGATATGCTATCAAATACAATTCAGGATTTAAATTAGGCAAGGATTATATAAGAAAGTCAAAATTGCAGGGAAGCAGCAACT
>JASFHE010000792.1:0-3159 GCA_050123415.1 Desulfobacteraceae bacterium
AGTGTCACGATTTTGTGGATCGGATTCATATTTACGACAAAAATCAAGGTAATATTGCAGCCATTTTTTATAAAAGCCGTGAAGTTGTGCTGGTATAGAATTACTTTTTAAGAGTTCTTCAAACTGAATTCGGAGTTTTGATGGAATTGGAAGCATATATACTCCTTTATCATTCTTGATATCATTAAAATTGTAATGTTATACAGAATGATGAAAATATACCTATTTAAATAAGAATTGTCAATAAATAGAATTTTTTTTAAAATATGGCCTTTTTTATTTGATTATTTTGGCCGAAGTAAGTATTATTCGTTTGCTTTCATTAATTTTTCCCTTTTAATTATAAGTAGTTATACACAGCCCGTTGATGGCTGTCTTATTCCATATAAAATAGATTTCGGTTTTGCCCTTGGGGCAAATACAATTTTTTATAAATTTTTGAAAAATTCCGGCTCATCTTTCTGTATAACATTCAAAATGTAAAGATATCTGGAACTGGTCAATAATTTGTTGAACGAAACCGCTTCGCGGTAGCCAAGGCTTGTTCTTTGATAACTAAATTAAGAGGTTAAGCCATGCTTTTCTAACTCCCAGGTTTTAAGGCATTTGTCTTTAATACCGACTCTTTTCTGAACACCAAACATTTAATTCAGAAAGGAGTAAATTATGGGAAAACTAAGAGACAAAATGAAACAAGACATGGAGTTAAAGCATCTAAGTGAACGAACGATTGACACTTACCTTAAATGTGTGGAGAACTTTGTAAAGCATTATGGTAAATCACCTGAAGACATGGGACACGATGGTATCCGGGATTATCTATACTATCTTCTCAAAGAAAAGGAATCTTCCCAGGCAAGCATTAGCCAACACTACAGTGCATTAAAGCTTTTTTATCAAACGACACTGGGCAGGGATTGGGAAGCATTAAAAATCCCAAGGAGCAAGCGGGAAAAAAAGCTTCCTGTAGTATTATCCAAAAAAGAGATCTGGGCCATTTTTGAAGAGGTCCATAATTTAAAGCACCTGGCCATATTGATGACGATCTATTCGGGAGGATTAAGGCTTTCGGAAGCAATCAATCTAAAGGTATCGGACATTGACAGCCAAAGGATGATGATACGGGTAAACCAGGGTAAGGGTCATAAAGACCGGTATACATTGCTTGGGGAGCGGACATTGGATGTTCTGAGGATCTACTATAAGGACACCAAACCTAAAGAGTGGTTATTCCCATCGACTACCCCGGACAAACCGATTGGGGCATCTTCAATACAAAAGGCATTTAATGTAGCGCTTATAAAGGCAAACATAAAGAAGAAGGCAAGTGTTCATACTCTCCGCCATAGCTTTGCCACCCATCTTCTTGAGGATGGCACTGATATTCCCTACATTCAGAACCTTTTAGGCCATTCGGATTCAAGGACTACATCGATTTACCTGCATGTTGCCAGGAAAAAGCTCTCAAAAGTAGTAAGTCCCATAGATAATATAGAAGAGGACCCGGGAAAGCCAAAGAAGCCTAAAAAATAAGGTGCCCTCATATGACAGGGGCACTGGAGGTTGCCGATATATTTCGGATGTATGGACCTTCATACCGAAAAAGCCACAAACTTCCTGTAAGATATCTTCGTGTGATGCGAGCCATTGAGATATGCAGGACACATGAGCTTGGAGGTCACAAATATAAATGCGATACCTGTGGATCTTTTCAGATTAACTATAATTCCTGTAGAAACAGGCATTGTCCTAAATGTCAAAACCTGGACACGGAAAGATGGCTGGAAGCAAGAAAAAAAGAGATTCTTCCAACACATTATTTCCATTCGGTATTTACATTACCGGAAACTCTTCGGGCATTAATATTAAGGAATCAGAAAGTATCCTATAATATCCTTTTTAGAGCTGTTTCGGAAACACTGAAAAAAGTTTCCGGAGACCCGAAGCATCTAGGGGCTGAGATAGGCTTTGTATCAGTATTGCACACATGGTCACAGACGCTGATGGATCATCCCCACATTCACTGCATCATTCCTGGCGGAGGACTTTCTCCTGATGGAAAAAAATGGATCACATGCAGAGATAATTTTTTTATCCCTGTAAACATACTTTCCAAAGTGTTCAAGGGAAAATTCCTGGATTATTTAAAGCAGGCCAATGAAAAAGGTGAATTAAAGTTTGTCGGCCAAATCAGTGCATTAAAGGATAAGGATAATTTCAAAAAGCTGTTGAATGATCTATATGATCAGAACTGGCATGTTTACTGTAAACCGCCCTTTAAAAATCCTGAGAAGGTAATTGAGTATCTTGGGCGTTATACTCATCGTGTGGCCATATCCAATGACAGGATAGTAAAGCTCGAAGACGATAAAGTAACCATAAGGTACAGAGATTATTCGGATGGTGATAAGATCAAATATATGTCTCTTGAGTCATTTGAGTTTATCCGAAGGTTCCTTCTACATGTTTTACCAGACCAGTTTTTCAGGATCAGGTACTATGGTTTTTTGAGCGCACGAAACAGGAAGACAAAACTATTAAGGTGTAAAGATCTTCTGGGCTCTGATGTTAGTGAGATAGAAGAAAAGATCTTAAGCTGTCAGGACCTCTTTGAGAAGGTAACAGGGATTGATCCTACCCTGTGTCCTCGCTGTAAAAAAGGAAGACTTATATATTATGAAACAATATATCCGGTTCAGGGAAGATCTCCCCCATGATTGAAAGTAGGCTTACAATACGCACTCTTTTTAAAATTCCTTCACAGGACGACGCTGGGGTCTGCCTTGTTTCCGGAAAATAGAGATTTTTGAAGTAATCTGACTGGGTTTTACAGAGGAAAATAATGATTGTTCAATTCATTATTATAGATTTTGCTAAAAGGAAACATTTATATTATAGTACGAAACCTATGAGCCGCTGGATTAAATCCCCATAGATCGAAACCAAGCGGCATCGTCCAACCCGATTGTATGTGGAATGAAGCCAAGCCTTTAATTATCTTTTGAGCTTGATTTAATTTTTTGTACCATTAATAGACTCTTTCTTTGCTTCACTCCACATACAATCTTTATTGTTCGGGGAAATCATGAAAAATCAGATCTACCTTATTGGAGTCTCGCACGATTACCAGGAAAAGCCTCATGTCTTGTTCGAAGAGTA
>JASFHE010000793.1:0-3159 GCA_050123415.1 Desulfobacteraceae bacterium
CTAAACAATGGGGGTAAGAACACAGGTGGAGGACCTACGGGTCTTCCACCTAACTTTTTTTATGGAGTTAAGTATAACGAAAGGAGGTGATACTATGTATTCAGATGACGAATTTAAAGCCGACATGATAGAGATGTTGACACCAGTTGTTTGTTTAATTATTGGAGTAATAGGTGCGGTAGTACTTTCTACCATACGAGCTATGTAATTATCTTTGACCTTTGGTGGGACTTCGGTCCCACCTTACTTTTTTCTCGGAGTTAAATAAACTAAATTGGAGGTGTTGTTATGAAACATCGTTGGCAACTATTTTACCATCAAATATGGATGCGGACATTCTTCATTAAACTCCGCATCACCGACATCACGGGTCGAGTACATCGTTGGTTTCTTAAAACCATCATGGGGAAAGAACTCCCATTCAATCCTCGATTCGACTGTGCCCCTTATGACCCTAAAACACACAAACCTGCAACATGAATTGGTGGGGGATACGTCCCCCACCTAACTTTTTTCTCGGAAGTAAATAAATACAAAAGGAGACTATAACATGAGATGTAATAAATGTGGACATAACAACGAAATCAAGAAAGAAAGAAGTCTTAACAAGTACGAAAGTTCAAGACGCAGTGGGTATCGTTCTGAACGTATAAAGGAGGATGGTCTTAAATGTTCCAAATGCGGAACATCCCTAACCATGAGATTAGGACTTATCTAATAAAAGAGGTGGGACCCATGTGGTCTCACCTAACCTTTTTCTCGGGGTAAATATCACCCCAAATAAACCTTAATAGGAGGGTATTATTATGTGTAATCGAGTTAATCCGTTATGGTTTTACGTAAGTATGTTCTTGGTAATCGCATTGGTCATTGGATCAGAATTTGCGTTCAGTGCAGACGTACAGGACGCATCCGATTTTGACCCTACCACTGTGGTAAGTGACTTAGTGGTAGAAGTAGTACACATCCAACACACCACAGGGGACGACGTCATCAGGACTATGGACACCAATGGTGAGATATGGATGTTCTACGCGAAGGGTGACCATGACGTAACTATGGGTGATATACTCATCCTAAAGATACGCAATGGGCGGGTAATCGGTGCATCTATTAATTAGAAAGGGAGGTGAATAACATGGCATTTGATACAGAGGACATCAGGAAGGACTTTTGGAGGAAGACCACTAAGTATCGTGGTATTCCGAGAGACATCGTTGATATCAAAGACCCTCAGGGAAAGAAGTTCCTTGAGACTCAGATTCACGGTGTAAACAACTACGTACGTATAGATGATGGTAAGGGTAATCCTGTAATCCGTCGTCGTAAGGTTACTGCGTAGTGTAATCAAGTACGGGTGGGACTTCGGTCTCACCCTACTTTTTTCGTGGGGTAATATCGCCCCAAATAACCTAATAACAGGAGGATATAACATGGTACTTATTACTGAATTCTTGGCTAACATGATTTTCATGATGTACAGGGACAGGTTCGGTGCGTATGACTTCGTGGATATGGTCGTAGGGGAAGATATTCTTCTCCCCCACGGAGTACACTTCGTGAAGACTGATATTAACAAGTATGGTATTAAATACTATGCTTGGGACATGAGGGATTGGAAGTTCTTCAAAGAAGGACTTACCCTACGCATTCTCGAAATCGTGGACGCGCATACTCAGATACATCCTGACCTTGCACCCAAGGTTAAAGAGAACCCCGATGGAAGTGCATCTTTCGTTGGTGAACTCATAGGGATGGGTCTATAGAAAGGAGGTGATTCCATGACACCGTCTGAAGTGAAACAGTACATCTTGGACAAGGAGTTCAAGATAGGTTCTAAACTTGTCATGTTTCTAAAGGTTCTCTATCCTGACCTCAAGAAACAATCCCGTTACATCAAACGGGGTGGACAGTTTGGATTTGAGTTTCCGAGTGGTTGCAAACTGTTCCGTAACAGGAATGGTCACTGGATACTTGAATCTTACACTTCTGATGATATAGACGAACTCTGCGAGGGATTGAGTACTATGAAATCCCTTGACATAGATGTACCGATATATCATCAGAATGCACATGACCCCGACAATACCCTTGTTTGGGTGCATTACTAAAAGTATAGGTAGGATGGGACTTCGGTCTTGTCCTACCTTACTTTTTTCTCGGAGTTAAATAAACGACAAGGAGAACTGAAAAATGCAAATCGAAGAAAACGCAGAATTTATCAACTATACAAGACATCCTGTACACTATCTTAGTAGAAAAGACCATTCCGTACTCGTAACCTTTAAACCTGTAGGTCACAACACACGAATCAAACTCAATCATGAAACTACCAAAAAAGTAGGTATAATAGAAATAGGAGTAACCAAATCTACTGCTATTGAAGACGCGCCTCCTCCTCAGAAAGAGGGTGTTTACTACATAGTATCTCTTTGCACCAAGAGGCACTTTCCTGACAGAAGGGATATCATCTGTCCCCAAGAACAAGTACGTCGGTATGGTAAGGTAATCGGATGTCTTAGATTCACCGATACCTTTGAGGAAGAAGTATACTTGGAAGCTGCTTAACCAAATCTTTGATTATAACACACATTACACTTATGAAAGGAGACACGTTTATGGATAAGATTATTGAGTATTTGGAAGAGTACAGTGATGAACCGATTGAGGAACAGGTCCGACTTCGGAACATCGAATTCCTCGAAAGGTTAAAAGCGGGGAAGGTTAACTACGAGTGGACGGTTGGAAACGAACTCCACGAGAAGCAGAAGGCGATTGTGGAGCAACTTTCCTCTGAACGTCGAACCGTAGAAATTGAGGTTAAACGCCTCAAGGATATGGATAAGGCCACCTTCGAGGAAGTTATGGGTGAAGCACTACGTTAGTTGAACGAACTGTAAGGTAGGGGATTCGTCCTCTACCTTACTTTTTTCTCGGAGTTAAATAAACCTAATTGGAGGTGTTGTTATGATTAAATCAGTAAACGTACGAACAGAAGTACTCGAAGAGGAGATTGCTGGAGAGAAGATTGGGTCCAAGTATTCCATGGACAAGTGGTCCCTTTTGCACGCATTTGGGGAGGGAGTACCAATCGATACTGTACATTACGGTCTCATGATTATCGATGAGATTAGGCGGGCTGAAGGGTCCAATGATTTG
>JASFHE010000794.1:0-3158 GCA_050123415.1 Desulfobacteraceae bacterium
GGCAACAAACCACTCGCGTAGATGGCAAACTTTTTCAGTCTTGGCCTTGGCAGTATTAATTGTGGTGCTCGACCATATGGTGCTCAATGTTGCTCTGCCGACATTACAACGACAGATAGGGGCGACTATTTCCGAATTGCAGTGGATCATCGACGCATACATTTTAGCGTTTGCCGCGCTGTTGTTAACAATGGGAGCGCTTGGAGATCGTATCGGTCATGAAACCATGCTTCGCCTTGGCATGTCCGTCTTTGGTTTAGCGAGTTTGGTTGGAGCATTCGCCGGCTCTGCATGGCATCTGATAGTGGCCCGTGTTTTTATGGGTATGGGTGGCGCGATGATTATGCCGGCAACATTAGCGATTATTTCAAAAATCTTTCCGGCTGAAGAACGTGGCAAAGCTATCGGTGCTTGGGGTGCAATGAATGGTCTTGGTGTTGTGCTTGGTCCTCTTCTTGGTGGGTGGTTACTTGAACATTTCAATTGGAATGCAATATTTTTCATCAATGTACCCATCGTGATAACTTCATTGGTCGCCGGATGGTTCCTGATTCCCAAGAGTCGCACACGTATTCAACGTCATATTGATTTTTTTGGTACTGTTTTATCTTCAGCAACCATTTTCTTTCTAATATTTGGTATTATCAAAGGAGGCGGCCTTAATTGGGTACATCCATTCGTGTATGTTTCCCTGATATTGTCCTTTGTCTTCGGACTATTATTCTACATACAGGAGAGACGGACGGACTTTCCAATGATAGACCTCTCCCTTTTCAACAGTCCTCATTTGTTGGCCGGAAGCTGTAGCATTGCCATTATGACCTTTGCCATGTTTGGCGTTCTGTTTGCCCTGACACTATATATGCAGTTTGTTAAAAGCTATTCACCTATGGAGACTGGCCTTCGGTTCCTCCCAATTGCCGTCGGGTACGCTTTCGGCTCTGTGTTGAGCAACCGCGGTGTTATTCGCTGGGGAACGAAAGCCATCGTTGCTGCGGGTTTTGCCGGGATGGCCATACTGACTCCTTTCATCGCTTTCTGGCAAATTATCACTCCCTTTTGGCAAATAGGTCTTTGTATGAGTTTACTCAGCTTCTGCCTTGGAAATATCATGACACCATCATTGAACACCGTATTAGGGACATTGCCAAAGGATAGAGCCGGAATTGGTTCAGCTATCGGTAATATCTCTTTTCAGCTCGGAGGCGCATTCGGCGTTGCGGCTCTTGGATCAGTACTTGGTAGCGTGTACCGTTTTAAAATAGATTCGGCATTGAATGGGAACGTCCTTTACCAGAATCAAGCAATTCAGGGTGCAAAGGAATCCTTAGGCGCTGCTGTGGTTATTGTGAGTCATTTGCCTATGGAATTAGGACAAGAATTGCTATTAATTGCAAAGAAAGCATTTATGTACGGTTGGTTTGTAGTTCTCATATCAGCATGTTGCGTAGCTATTGCTGGAATACTTTTTATACTAAAATTTATGCCCACACAGAATTTATCCCTGAATAATAAATAAAGGAAGTGATACGATGACAGACAAACATATTCCTGGACCAATGCCATACACAAAGGCAGGTCATTTGCTCAATCCGTTAAGAGGTCTGATTTTATCTCCGAAAAAAATTGTGTCTCGACTACACCTGAAACGGGGATCAAAGGTATTGGAATTGGGACCGGGACCAGGGTATTTCAGTCCGAAAGTTTCAAAAGCTATACCGGAAGGCAAACTCATTCTTGTAGACATACAACAGGAAATGTTGGATATGGCAAAGGAACGTCTTGGGAAAAAAGGTATCAGTAATGTTGAATACCGAATAGGTGATGCAACAGCGTTGCCTGTGGAGAGTGAAAGCATTGGTGTAGTATTTTTGGTGTCAGTGCTTGGAGAAGTTCCGGATCGCCACGCATGTATCGGAGAGATTTATCGTGTTTTACAGAAAAACGGAATATTGTCAATTACAGAATTCAAGTTTGGAGATCCGGATTTTATCTCTATAGAGGACCTAATAAAAACTGTGCCTTCAACTGGTTTAAAGGTTCATGCACGATATAACGGTTTTTTTCATTATACTGCTAATTTTATAAAATCATAGGACTAAAATATAACGATCATTAATACAGTATTAGCAATCAATATGAAGTTAAAAGATTTTATTTTCCTCCTTGTTATTATTGGGTTGGTCATTGCTTTATTTTTCTCCGGTATTTCTTTGGAGTCAATAATCACAATTGTTCTATTGATTTTAATTTTTAGGATATTAAGAACGATAATTTATAAAAAAATAGAACAAAGAGTTCGAAGCAGGACTGATTTTACCGTTATACACCCTGAATGGATAATAAAATCGATTACAATATTAATTGCTATTTTGACATTTGTTTTATTGAGATGGGGTATTTTTAGTATTATGAAAATGTATGGATTCGATATAAGACAATTTTTATTAAAAAGTTCAAATCAGTTGATTCGATTGACGAGATAATAACTGTCAACTTTTAATGGCCGATAGATAATTGTATTGGAAATGATACCAATAAAAATTTAAAATGAGACTTAGAAAATGGCAAGAAGGCATGTTAAAACTAAATTTATAGATATTGATAAAGAAAAATGTTCAGCCTGTGGTAAATGCGTAGAGGCATGTCCGAGTTTAATTCTAAAGATAGTTGGCTTTAAATTCATTATCCATCATCAACATGTAAATATTATTGATCCAGGGCTATGTACAGGATGCCTATCATGTGTAACCGCCTGTACTGAAAACGCGATTAACAAAATATGATGTTATTTTTTATCAGATTTACTTGAAAAGTAATCGTTCTATTTGTACTTTAATGCCTCATCAAACGAACGTTTAATAAGGCAACTCCCTAAAATCATTCCAAACTCTCATTCCTCAGTATTTTTTGTCTCATTTTAGCATCTCAACATTTTATGCCTTGACAGGACGTGGGGCGGTGCTATTGATGAGACATGAAGTCCATAACTACCAGATATTATGGTAAATACTGATGGAGGATATAATGGGAAACGTCATCGGATATGCCAGGGTTTCAACTGATGATCAAAACTTGTCAATGCAATTGGACGAATTGAAAAAGGCAGGTTGCTCGAAAATTTTCAAGGACAAGATCAGCGGGGCAAAATCGGAAAG
>JASFHE010000795.1:0-3158 GCA_050123415.1 Desulfobacteraceae bacterium
AACTGCCTATGGCAGAGAAGAAGTATTAAAGGAAGCAAAGGAAATAGGGCTGGATGGATATATTTCAAAACCAATATCAACATCTACTCTCCTGGACAGGATAATGGATGCCCTGGGCGGAAAAAACCATGACAGGAAAGAAATCCGTTTTGAACCCGGATCACCTGTCATTGACATTACTCAAATAGCGGGTGCCAAAATCCTTGTTGTAGAGGACAATGAATTCAACCGGCAGGTCGCAAGCGAATTACTCCAGTCAATCGGCCTGAATGTTACCCTGGCTGAAAACGGAAAAGTTGCGCTTGATCTTGTTCAGAGAGAGGAATTCCATGCGATCTTGATGGACATTCAAATGCCCGAAATGGACGGCCTTACTGCCGCAAGGAACATCAGGAAACTGGGTACAAAGTCGAGTACCATACCCATCATTGCCCTCACCGCCCACGCAATGATCGGGGACAGGGAAAAAAGTCTTGCCGCTGGCATGAATGATCATGTTACAAAGCCACTGGATCCCGAGGAATTATTTACAACCTTGATGAAATGGTTGATACCCATGAAAAAGCATGATATTTTTAAGAAAGAAATTGTTACAGACGATTCCTCCCGATCCGATAAAAATATGATGCTGCCCGACCTGCCCGGAATTGACGTTCGCGCGGGAATGAATCGCATTGGCGGCAAAATTGATACATTTATCAAGCTGGCTAAAAAATTTGCCGAAGGGCAATCCGGAATTGTTGAAGATATCACCAATGCCATGGAAGCCGGTGACAAAGAAACAGCAGTAAGATATGCCCACACATTAAAAGGATCAGCAGGCAATTTAGGCGCTGTCGAACTTAACAGGGCGGCTTCCGATCTGGAAAAGCTTCTTAAAGACAATGGTGCTTCCGATGAGTGGAGAACCCAAACAGAACTAGTCTCAACCCTTTTAAATGAGGTTCTTTCAGGGATATGGTCCCTTGGCCATACCGCAGAAATTATTGATCAGTCTGACATCACTAACAACCAAAACGAATCAGAACCGGATCTTCTCGATATTACTAAAGCGCTTGTCAAAATGAAACACCTCCTTGACGAAAACAGTTTCAGGGCTGCAAAGCATATTAATACTCTTTACTCTCTTTTACAGGGAACTCCGGTGGAAGAAGAATTGTATATGCTGAAAAAACGATTGGATAACTATGATTTTAACGGGGCAATGGATATAGTCAATAACATAGGTGCTGTTTTAAACATTTCTCTTGAGGAGAATTAAGATGAGTAAAAGTGTCTTAAAACCGACGATACTTGTTGTAGACGACGTTCCTCAAAATATCGATATTCTGGCGGAAGCGCTTGATGCCGATTATGATGTGAAGGTTGCCTTGAATGGAGAGTCCGCCTTGGACATTTCTTTTTCGGAAAATCCTCCGGATTTGATTCTTCTGGATATTATGATGCCCGGTATGGATGGATATGAAGTCTGTCACCAGCTTAAAAAAGAACCTGGTACCCGGGATATTCCGGTTATATTTGTAACAGCCATGGGGGAAGTTGAAGACGAGGCAAAAGGATTTGATGTCGGGAGTGTGGATTATATCACAAAACCGGTCAGTATCCCCCGCGTACTGGCAAGGGTACGAGCGCATCTGGAACTTAAACAGGCCCGGGAGGATTTGAAAAAGCAAAATGAGATTTTAAAAGAGAATCTTCGCCTGAGAGAAGATGTCGATAGCATAATACGTCATGACCTGAAAACTCCTCTTAATGTTGTTATGTGGGTTCCCGATCTACTTCAAGATGAGGACAACCTCTCCCAAAAACAGATAAAAACCCTGAATATCTTGAAACAAGCCGGTTATAATATGCTTAATATAATCAACAGTTCCATAAACCTCATAAAAATGGAAAGAGGTGAATATGAGCTTCATCCCATGCCTGTCAATATACTCAACGTGCTCCGAAAAATACGATCGGAAATGTATGGACTGATCCAAAGCAAAGGCCTTGAAATAAACATCCTTGTTAATGGAAATACGGAAAAAGAATCCGATGTCTTACTATTTGATGGCGAGGAATTACTCTTTCAGTCGATGCTGTCAAACCTTATTAAAAACGCCTTTGAGGCTTCGCCATTTAATGAGGTGATTACTGTATCCATTGATGAAAATGATGACCGAACCATAAGGATACATAACAAAGGCGAGGTACCATTGAATATCAGGGAACGTTTTTTTGATAAATATATAACCTCCAAAGGAAAAGGGGCCGGCCTTGGGACCTACTCCGCCCGTCTAATGGCGGAAACTCAAAACGGGATAATCCATGTTGATACTTCCAAACCATCTGAAACTTCAATTCTAATAGTCTTCCCGAAAGGAAAAAAATAACAGGAGATAAAGGTGACTAAAATCTTGATAGTTGATGATCATGAGCCCAGTCTATTGGTTACGGAAGCGCTTATGAAAAGCCGTGGATATGAAGTTTTAAAGGCCTTTAACGGTGCCGAAGCCCTGGAAATTGCCAGGCGGGATCATCCGGATATAATCGTAAGTGATATTCTTATGCCTGTAATGGACGGATTTACATTATGTCGTGAAACGAAAAAGGATCCCCTGCTTTTCAACATTCCTTTCATTTTTACCTCTGCCGCTTTTGTCAGTGAAGAAGATGAAAAACTTTGCCTTGAACTGGGTGGAGAAACATTACTGATAAGGACTCAGGAGGCTGATGGATTCGTACAGGAATTACAGTCCATTGTTTCCGAATGCCTTGACAGTAGCCACACGGTAGGACAGCATATTCATTTGGATGAAAACTTTCAAAAGAAATACAGGGAAGCACTGCTTCGAAAACTAACAGACAAGATTGCTGAGCTGGAACATACAAATATGGAACTGACCAGGAGTGAGGCACGTTATCGACTCCTTGCAGACAATATTGCTGATGTTATATGGACCATGGACAATAATTTAAACACCACCTATGTCAGCCCCTCTGTCAGGCAATTGAGCGGATACACACCTGATGATGTATTATCTCAATCAATTGAAGAAAAATTTACAGGGGATTCCATATCTAAATTCAAAAAAGCCCTGGATGCCCTCAACCTTAATGGGGCACCTGTAATTCTTGAAGCGGAACAACCATGTAAAAACGGTACAACCAAATGG
>JASFHE010000796.1:0-3155 GCA_050123415.1 Desulfobacteraceae bacterium
ATTTTCTCTGGCCAGTTCCTTCAACTGGTCGCTGTTTATATAACCGAGCTGATAGGCTATCTCTTCAATACATGAAATTTTTATTCCCTGCCGTTCCTGGATGGTTTCTACGTAATTTGAGGCCTGTTGAAGGGCTTCGTGGGTGCCTGTATCGAGCCATGCAAAACCCCGGCCCAAAAGCTCTACCTTTAATTCGCCGCGTCTTAGGTATTCCAGATTAACATCTGTTATTTCATATTCTCCCCGGGCCGAGGGTTTCAGGTTTTCCGCTATCTCGATCACATTGTTATCATACATATACAGGCCCGGTACTGCGTATCTTGATTTTGGCTTTTTAGGTTTTTCTTCAATGCCCACAACATTGTTATCCTTGTCAAACTCGACCACGCCATACCTTTCAGGATCCTTTACAAGATATCCGAAGATAAGGCCTCCTTTTTCAAGTTTTACAGCATTTTTCAGAATAGCATCAAGACTGTAGCCATAAAAAATGTTGTCACCAAGGATCAGGCAGACATTATCATTACCTATAAATGATTTTCCTATTGTGAAAGCCTGGGCAAGACCTTCGGGACGCGGCTGTTCAGCATAAATAAATGATATACCCAGCCTGGAGCCGTCACCAAGAAGTTTCTTAAAATTAGGCAGGTCTTCCGGGGTACTTATAATTAATATTTCCCTGATCCCCGCATTCATTAATACGCTTAGAGGGTAATAGATCATGGGTTTATCATAAAGCGGTAATAACTGCTTACTGACCACCCTTGTAAGAGGATACAGCCTTGTACCTGATCCGCCTGCCAGAATTATTCCCTTCAAAATGATCTCCTTTATTAAGAATTTCCATAATGTTTGTCTATCCAGGACTGGTATTCACCACTCCTGACACGTTCAATCCAGTCACTGTTTTTAAGGTACCATTTTATTGTCTTTTCAACACCGGTCTCAAATGATTCATGGGGACTCCAGCCAAGATCCTTTTGTATCTTTGTTGAATCAATGGCATAACGCCGGTCATGTCCTGGCCGGTCTTTTACAAAATTGATCAGTTCTCTTCTTATCTTGTGTTTTTTTGGTTTTTCAACATTATCAATATAGTCGCATATCAGTTCAACAATACGAATATTTTCCATCTCATTATTGCCGCCTATATTATATGTTTCTCCCCTTATTCCCTTTTCCATGATCAGTTTAATTGCTTCACAGTGATCTTTTACATACAGCCAGTCCCTTACATTTTTACCATCTCCATATACCGGAAGGGCTGTTTCCGAAAGCGCGTTGAGAATCATCAGGGGTATGAGTTTTTCAGGAAACTGATAGGGCCCGTAATTATTGCTGCAGTTTGATATGGTTACGGGTATGTCATATGTCTTGAAATAGGCCCTTACAATATGATCGGATGAGGCCTTGGAAGCAGAGTAGGGGCTGTTTGGTTTGTATGGTGTCTCTTCTGTAAACAGACCTTCGGCTCCAAGACTCCCAAATACCTCATCTGTGCTGATATGATGAAACAGATTCAGGTTATCCCTGTATCTTCTTGCGCATTCCAGAAGGTTGAATGTGCCGATTATATTTGTATGGATAAAATCTGATGGCCCGGAAATCGACCTGTCTACATGTGATTCGGCTGCAAAGTGGCAGACAGTATCAACTGAATAGTCTTTGAATACACTGTCCATTGCTTCCATATCGCATATATCTGCTTTGATGAATACATAGCGGTCTTGATATTCTTTTTCAAGATTTTCCAGGTTTTCCGGATTACCTGCATATGTGAGTTTATCAACATTGATAAGCCGGCCGTTAAAATCAGATTCCTGCAGGATATATCTTATAAAATTACTTCCGATAAAACCGCTTCCCCCTGTTACCAGTAGATTGTTCATATTTTAATCTTCCTTGAAGATCGCACCTGTATTTGCAGAGGTTACCAGTTTTGCATACCTGTAAAGGTAGCCTTTTTTAACCTTGTAATCGGGCCTTGTCCATTCAGATGATCTTTTCTCAATTTCTTCATCACTTAATTTTACATTAAGGGACCTTTCGGGTATGTTTATTTCAATAATGTCGCCTTCCTTGAGAATACCGATTGGTCCGCCTTCCTGGGCCTCGGGTGACACATGTCCTATGGCAGCGCCACGTGTCCCGCCGGAAAATCTTCCGTCTGTGATAAGCGCTACATCTTTATCCAGGCCAACTCCGGCAAGGGCTGATGTGGGTGAAAGCATTTCTCTCATACCCGGTCCGCCCTTGGGGCCTTCATAGCGTATGACTATTACATCACCTTTGTTTATTTCACCTTCCATAATGGCTTTCATTGCATCTTCTTCACTGTTAAAGATGCGTGCAGGGCCTGAGTGAGACAGCATTGAATCATCAACTGCCGATTTTTTAACAACCGCGCCAAGAGGGGCCAGATTTCCAAAAAGGATTGCAAGTCCTCCGTCAGGAGAATAGGGGGCGTCTATTTTTTTAATAACATCCTCATCAAGTGACTCGGTAGAACCGACAACGTCCTTAACAGTATTTCCTGTAACTGTTAATATATCGGTATGGAGCAGGTCCTTTTTTATCAGCTCTCCCATTACAGCTTTTATTCCTCCGGCAGCATGCAGATCTTCCACATGAGATGCGCCTGCAGGTGAAATTTTACACAGGTTTGGTGTGTGTGCACTGATTTTATTAAACAGATCAAGGTCAAGTTTTATGCCCGCTTCATGTGCAATGGCCGGGAGATGCAATACTGTATTGGTTGAGCTTCCAAGGGCCATCTCAACATGCAATGCGTTTTCAAAGGCCTTCATTGTGGCAATGTCCCTTGGCTTGATGTCCTTTTCCACCAGAGTCATTATTTTTTTACCCGCTTCCTTTGCCAGCCTTTGTCTTTCTGCCATAACAGCAGGTATTGTTCCGTTCCCGGGAAGGGCCAGACCGATAGCTTCACTCAGGCAGTTCATTGAATTTGCTGTAAACATACCCGAACATGATCCTGCACCGGGACAGGCGTTTTCTTCCATTGCAGCAAGCTCCTCTTCGGTGATCTTTCCAGCCTTCCTGGCGCCGACAGCTTCAAATACTGTAATAAGATCAATGTCCCTGTCCTTCACCTTGCCGGCAAGCATGGGACCACCGCTTATGATCAAGGACGGTAT
>JASFHE010000797.1:0-3155 GCA_050123415.1 Desulfobacteraceae bacterium
AATTATCTATGGAAAAGGCGATACGCGGGGCATTATCAGGTAAACTCACCTGCAAACAGAAAGGATAAACGAACCTCAGAAAGATACAAAAAGCAACCAGAAGAATAAATAAAACAACTATCCAGCGAAACCAGCGTCTTTTTCGAAAAAAGGTGTCAGGACCCTTTTTTCCGGATTCCTTTATGTCACTGTCATTTGTCATCTTCTTCGGGAGTTCCTTCTCCTGTAATAAGACCGAGATTTACTTTTCCATGACGCAGAAAGACTGCCAGAGGATAAAGGACACCAAGAGCAGCCAGAGGGTCGTCACGGGACAGGACGTCGTAGATATTATTTTTATGCTCTTCGAGAAGCTGCTTTGTTTTGTTGAAGCGAACCTTCATATCGAAATAATCTTTCACTCCTTTTGCCAGAGAGAGAATGCTCTGTCGTTTGGAGCCTGTGCGAAATTCCTCTTTGGCATTTTCCCATGAATTTTTCAGGGCTGCCATATTTTTTTCATTATCTGCGATTTCCTGTACAGTCGCGAGAAAGGCAAGAATGGGCGTTTCCGTCCTGACATCTTTTTTGATCTCAATGTCACTGCCTATATGACCCTGAGATGCAAGCTGGAACAGAAGCCATGGATAATCCCATCCTGATTCTACAGATTGTATAAGTCCGCCGAAAAAACGAGGATTAACTTCAATCAGATAGGGCTTGTTATCCGGCGAGCCATCCCATCGAAAATCTATTTCCGCTACGCCGTGCCAGCCGATCGAGCCGAGAAGCTCAGCGGCGATTTTTTCCATTTCAGGAGCATCGACGGTTTCACGCATTACTGTTGCCCCCCGTTCTGCAGGGAAAGCCCGCAAGCCGCGATATGTCATGGATGCTACCATTTGGCCGTGATTGAAAAGCGTGGTTACGCAATAGTCGCTGCCGGGAACACCTTTTTGGATTATTGGAAAATCTTTCTCTTTGAGCTTGAAATGCTCGACGAATTCTTTGTAAGTCGATTCCAGCTCATCGAGCGTTTTTACTTTTTTTATTCCAACACCTGAAGCGGCTTCCCTTAATTTCATAAAAGCCGGCAGCTCAACCTCGGAAGACATCGACTCGAAATCGGCCATATTCTTAGGCATCCATGTTTTTGGCGTTGGCAGTCCTGATTCAATTGCATAGGCAGCGAGAGTTCCTTTGTTATGAACTTTTTCTATATGTTCGATTTGAGGCACAGGAACGCTAATATAAGGCTCGAAACGCTCCCTATGGCGTGCTATCAGGTAGGTTTCCTTATGAATCGGCATTAAAACGTACGGCGTCGTTTTATCTTCCGGCTTATATTGTTTGACCACTTTTTCCAGAACATCGAGAAATTCATCCGGCTCCTTTGTCGGATTCGGGTACCTAAAATCGGCAATGCTATAACGTGAAAAAGAAGCCGCTGTCATAGCATATTCATCGCCGGTTATAACCTCAACGCCGCGCCGACCCAGGCTGCGAGTAGCTACTAAAGTCTGCCAACCGCGAGAAAATGTGATAATAGCCCTGCCGGGATTCTTTTCTTTTTCCATGCTTTCTCCTATCTCGAATACCGTATACTGTATTTTTTTGTACTCCAAATTGAGGATATTTTACCTGCTCAAGAATTAACATGCAATGGATTTTCATACTGATAGTTCTTGATGAGCCATCAAGAAGCCTGACTACCCTATAATAAACTAAATTAATTTCCCGAAAATCATACATTTTAATGAAAAATTGCACTAAATTAGCTATTTTGTCCGAAAATAATATAGAAAATATAGGTAAAACCTTTATAAGTGACTAAATTGCCAAGAGTTGAAATTGCCTAAAGTTGAAAGAAATTAGTTCACTTAAGCTCATTTCAGGCACTTTGAAAATTTCTGTGATTTAGGTATTTTGACTTATTTTTAGATACAAAAATTTCGAGGAAGGTATTTTTTTGTAAGAAAAGAGCGTTTCCAAGCGTCTGAGAGGGCAGTTGTGGCTTTTGTTCTTCAATAATGGATATTGGATTATGTGTAAACAGGGCATTATTTTAAAGTAACCTTTGTTTTTTAAGGATTGTAGTTATTTTAATAAGTGGTCATAAGACAATAAAAACTATTTCGAGGTAATTATAAAAAAATGACTTTGCGAAAAAAGAAGATGATAGGCGAGCTACTTTGTGAAAAATCATATCTGGAAGAGTCAAATCTTGAAATCGCCCTTGCCGAGCAAAAGGTCGATCACAGACGCATTGGAGAGATTTTAGTAGAATTAGGTTATGTAACTCAAATGCAGTTAAACGAAGCACTTGCACTTCAAGCTGGTATTGAAAAGAAGGATTTATCCGATATTTCAGTAGGAAAAGATATTATAGCACTTGTACCAGCGGAACTTGTCAGCAAATATAACATTTTACCATTAAATCTTGAGAAACGATCTGCTTTTGAAGGCTCAGGAAATGGCGAGGATAGCCAATTATTAGCGGTAGCAATGACCGACCCCTTCCAACCACAGGTAATGGAGGACCTGCGATTCATAACAGGTTACCCGGTACGGCGATACTTTGCCGACCCGAAAGAACTGGAACAGGCAATACTGAAATTCTACGGCAGTGATGTAGCAAGAATGATGGATAATCTCGCTCCAAGTGAGGTTCAGGCCGAGGCGGAAGAGATGGCTAACGGCGAATTTTCGGCGGCGAAACTTCAGGCAATGGCAAGAGAGCCTTCTCTGGTTAATCTCGTAAATCTAATTATTCTTGAAGCAATCGATGCAAAAGCCAGTGATATTCATATTGAACCATTCGAGAGTGAAGTAAAAATTAAATATAGAATTGATGGTATTCTCCAGGAAAGAACACCATCTTCAAAACGACTCCGTGCGGCGATTACCTCAAGAATCAAAATTATGGGAGACATGAATATCGCAGAGAGGTTTGTACCTCAGGACGGACATATCGAATTCGCAGGCAGAAAAGGCAGGGTTGATATTCGTGTTTCCACAGTCCCGACCGTATACGGTGAATCAGTTGTAATGAGGCTTTTAGACAAGACGGCATCATTACTGGAGCTTGAGGAATTGGGAATGGACCCAGTTTCCCTAAAGGGCTTTGGTCATCTATTACAAAAAACTCACGGCATCGTCCTTGTTACGGGACCAAC
>JASFHE010000798.1:0-3153 GCA_050123415.1 Desulfobacteraceae bacterium
CATGCTATCCAGGATGGAGAAGATTCTGACTCAGTAAGCAGAGAAGAAATATTTGACATCCTGGAAGGAAAAGAATGAAAACTTCTTTTAAGAAGAATTTCGCAAAGGACCTTAAAACACACAGAAAAAATAAAAATCTCCTATCCCAAATCCAGAAAACCATTCAAGAAATTGAAGCCGCCTAAAATACGACCACTATTAAGAATAATAAAAATTGAAAACGAATGGTCCTTATTACAGGATTAGAATCGGTAACTACCGGATTGGCCTTACAATTGAAAACGAAGTTGTAGCTTTTATGCGAGAGCTCCATCGCGGTGATATTTACCGCTATTTCCCTTAGCATCCGCAAGGGCTTCAAGTTTATTCATTTCCAAAGCTTCTTTCAAAGTAAGGCACGGGCGCAAAGTATCCAATAATTCTTCTTTTATCTTTTCCTGACAGTTGACTCCTGGTATTTCATCAATACAACCGATCCACCGGGCATCCTCTTTTTTTATTACTGCTGTATATTTATTTTCCATATTTTCTCCAAAATGGTTATTTATTTCCAAGCACACCGAAGATATACTACCAAATTTTTAAAACACCATTCTCTAAAATGTCCACGGCGCATTCTTCACTAATCCAATTATTCCAGATTTTTTATTATTTTTCTGGTAGTTTTTAGAAGCATTGGTATTTTTTCTCTGCATGTAAGAAAAATTGCTTCGGCATTTATGTCATCATAATGGTGGGTAAGTATGTCTCTCATCCCCTTTGCTTTTTTCCAGTCTACTTCCGGATATTGGGGAAGTAATGCGCTATTAGTGATCTTATCCAGATTCTTCAATGATTCCCCGATAACAATAAGTCGCATGCAAATGGCATCCATTTTCTCAACTCCATCGTGGCTATCGGTGAAGTCGGATATCTGATTAATAACATCAAATCTGGAAACAACTTTTTCAGCGGCCATTTCTATTTGGTGCAGGATCTCCAGTACCAGTGCCTTGTCACGCATATACCGCCTCCCCATCTATTTTGTTTTTCAGGAATGGGTTCATGTTTTCCCGGTATGTAATGATATCAACTGACCTGTGAAACCTTTCTTCCAGCTCGTTTTTTATGCCGACAAGCGTGAAAAGATCAGGACTTGAAATATGAATTACGATATCCACATCACTGTCTTCTTTTATATTATCGCGTGCGAAAGAGCCAAATACACCGATTTTCCGGATGCCGTATTGTTCTGCATACTCGATTTTATAACCGCGTAAAATATTAATTATTTCATTTTTTCCCATTAGCTTGCCTGATAATTAATTTAAGAATATCAGCATTATAAAGGAAACGTTAAAGGTGCGTCAAGCTTAGAAGTTCCCCTTTTATAAAGGGGTAAAGGGGGATGATGTCTAATAATTCATTTACTTCCAGACACAAGTAATAACAAGACAGTTGAGGTCTTTCATCTAACCGCTTTTTCTTTTTTAAAAAGATGTATCTATCGCGTAAATGAAGATATTGGTATTAAGAAATTATCGTTCATGTATTTCATCTCTTGTCCGGGTTTTTATCCCTATTTGGGCTTTGCATCGATCGTAAAAAGATTCAAGTCCCATAAGAAATGTTTCTTTCCTGGAATTCTGTGATACAAATTCCTCAATTTTTTCTCTAATAATGGCATTAATTGATATTTTCTTTTCCGCGGCGATGTGCCTGGCTTTCTTTAAAAGATCATCATCTATTTTTAGTGTAACATTTGCCATTTTCCCCACTCCTGTTTTATTTAGTTTATAAAATTTAACGCAGTATATGTGCTTTGCCAAAAAGTAAGAAGCATAGCATGTAGCGGGATGTTTTATAATTCACTATGTTTAATATCGTTATTATTCCTCATTCACCCCCATTTCTTCCCTTAATTTTTCTATTTTAATCTGTGCCTCTTCCCACTCAATATAAGAATCATCGAGCCTCTGCTTTACTTTTTTATATTCACTCAAAAGCGGGACACTCCTGCTGCTGTCCTTGAACAGCTCCGGGTCTGCCAACTGGCCGGATATCTCCTTTTCTCTGGCTTCAAGTTCGGAAATTGTTTCTTCAAGTTTTACCAGCTTCGTTTCAATTGGTTTTAATGCAACACTTATTTCCTTGCGCTTTTCAGCCTTTTTTCTTCTTATTTCTTTTCTGCTTTCTCCGGATTTTTGTGCCTGCCTGTGGGAATTGTCGATTGCTTCTTCAGAAATGCCGGCTTGCTCAGCCGTCTCATTTTTTTCCAGTTCCTTGAGATGCAGATAATACTCCTTGAGGGTGCCGGGGTATTCTATGATATGCCCTTCTCTGATGTCCCATATCTTTGTAGCAAGCCGGTTAATGAATGACTGGTTATGTGAAACAAACAGAAGTGTACCGTCGTATTTATCTAGGGCGTCTATCAGTATTTCTGAGGAGATCAGATCAAGATGGTTTGTGGGCTCATCCATTATCAGCAGGTTGCCCGGTTTTATAAGTATCTTTGCAAGGGCTACCCTCGCTTTTTCACCGCCCGAGAGGACCTTTACAGGTTTATCCACATCTTCGCCTGAAAACAGGAACGCCCCGCATATTCCCCGCACAAAACTTACACTCTCATGGGGAACTACCTGATATACCTCTTCAAGGATGGTTTTTCGCTGGTCGAGCATCTCAGAGTGGTGCTGGGCGTAATAGCTCATCTCAACATTGTGCCCCTGGGAGACGCTCCCGCTGTCCCCGGACAGTTCTCCGCCTATCATCCTTAAAAGGGTGGTCTTGCCGTAACCATTGGGGCCGATAAGCCCGACCCTTTCTCCTCTAAGTACGTTAAGGTCTATGTCTTCATACAGTTTTTTTTCTCCGAATGATTTGGACAAAGACCTGATGGTCAGCACATTCCTGCCGCTTCGTGTCACTTCGGGAAAGGAAAACCGGATACTCTTCTGGGTTTTGTGAGTATTTACTATCTCCATTTTCTTAAGGAGTTTGATCTTGCTCTGGGCCTGCCTTGCCTTGGTGGCCTTTGTCCTGAACCTTTCTATGAATTTCTTTGCGTCCTTTACCTTCTGTTCCTGGTTTCTGGCCACGGCTTCAAGGCGGTTGTTTTCATCCTCCCTTACCTTCAGATACTGATCGTAATTGCCCTTGTAGCTCCTTATT
>JASFHE010000799.1:0-3139 GCA_050123415.1 Desulfobacteraceae bacterium
CAAGCAACCTCGTGGATCAGAAAATCGATCAGGAAATAATGGTCCAGAATGCTGATGCATCATTTGTAAGTGCACGTGAGAATCTTGCGGTCACAAAAAATCAGGCAGAAAGTGATGTTGACAAGGCCCGGCTTGCGTATAACTTTGCCAAGCAGGATCTTGATAAATATCTGAATGGAGAATATCCGAATGAACTAAGAAAGGCAGATGCAAAAATTACCCTTGCGCGTGAAGAATATACAAGGGCGCAGGATACGCTTGACTGGTCTAAAAGGCTCTTTAATGAACAATATCTCTCAAAAAGTGAACTCGAAGCAGATGAGCTGGCTGAAAAACAAAAGGAATTAAACCTGGAGCTTGCCGAGAAAGAAATGGATCTCCTTAAAAATTATACTTTTATCAGACAGAAGACCCAGCTTGAAAGCGATGTAAAACAGGCTGAAATGGCCCTAGAAAGAACCATCAGAAAGGCCAAAGCCGATATTGTCCAGGCAGAAGCAAGTCTGAATGCAAAGGAAGCTGAATATAACCGGCAGAAGGATAAGCTAAAGAAAATAGAGACACAGATAGAAAAAACAAAGATATACGCGCCTGCTGACGGTCTTGCTTTATATGCCACAAGCACAGAACGCAGGGGCAGATTCGGTCCTTCGGACGAACCACTTGATGAAGGTTCAACTGTTAGAGAACGTCAGGAACTAATAACCCTGCCCACAACAACAGGATTTAATGCAGAAATAGATATTTTTGAGTCAAGTCTTGATAAAGTCAGACCAGGATTACCCGTAGTAATTACAATAGAAGCATTACCCGGAGAACGTTTTATGGGAAAAGTTGTCAGTATTGCCCCCGTACCTGATGCAGAAACATCCTTTATGAGTCCTGACATCAAAGTATATCCGACCCTGATAGAGATTGAAAACAGTGATAATATTAATCTTCTTAAATCCGGTATGAGTTGTGACGCAGAAATAATCGTTGAACAGCACAAAGAGGCTGTTTATGTACCTGTACAGGCAGTAATAAGGGTTAATGGAAAGCCTACTGTATATATGGGAGATGGAGATGATCCAGAACCAAGAAAGGTAGAAATCGGCCTTGATAACAACCTGTATATTCATATCAAGAAAGGACTTAAAGAAGGTGAAATTGTATCTCTTAATCCCCCGCTGACACAGGCGGTTGCCACGGATCAGGGAAATACTTTAATTGAAGGATTGACTATTGATCCGGCACCGGCTCAATCAGGAAATAACACAGGCGCTAATCCGCCCGACGCAAGGGGAAACAGAGCAGACAGTCGCTCGTCCGGGTTTAGCGGAGGTGCTCCGGTTGGCTTCGGAAGTGGAGGAATGCCGTCAAAAGAAGATATGATAAAACGAATGGATCAGGACGGTGACGGTAAAATAGCAAAAAGCGAAATGAGGTTCGGCGCTGAAAGATTCGACGAGATGGATAAAAACGGCGACGGTTTTATTGTTGCCGACGAATTTGAAATGCCATCATTTGTCGGGGGTGGCGGTAATATGCGTATGCCGTCTGTGGATGAAATTTTTAAAATGACCGACCAGGACGGTGATGGTAAAATAGCAAAAAGCGAGATGAGGTTCGGTGCTGAAAGATTCGATGAGATGGATAAAAACGGCGACGGTTTTATTGAAAAGGATGAATTTAAAATGCCGTCATTCAACAGAGGCTCCTCAGGAGGTTTTAACGGCCCTTCCGGCGGTATGCAGGGTGGAGGCTTTCCCGGAGGGTCCAGATGATAAACGGACATTCAGAAGCTGATCCGGTAATATCACTCGAAGATGCCTACAAGATATACCCCATGGGGTCCGAAGAAGTACGTGCCCTTAATGGAGTCAGCGTATCATTTAAAAAAGGCAGCTTCTGGGCAATCATGGGGCAGAGCGGTTCGGGAAAAAGCACAATGATGAATATTCTGGGATGCCTGGACCGTCTTACAAAAGGCCGGTACCTGCTTGAAGGTGAAGACGTAAGCCAGCTTGATGATGACGCATTAAGTGAATTCAGACTGCGTCATCTTGGTTTTATTTTTCAAAGCTTTAATCTTATCCCCCAGCTTACTGTTCAAAGGAATATTGAGCTGCCACTCTACTACCTGGGTTGGGAGGCTGAAGAAAGTGCCGAACGAGCAAAGGAAATGGCAAATCGCGTTGGCCTTGGAAATCGTCTAGATCATCGCCCGGCAGAACTCTCAGGGGGCCAGATGCAGCGTGTTGCTATTGCAAGAGCCCTTGCAGGTGACCCGCAACTTCTCCTTGCAGATGAACCTACAGGAAATCTTGATACAGCGACTGGTGATCAAATCATTGAAATGCTGAAAGACTTAAATGAACAGGGAAAAACCATTATTATGGTTACCCATGAACCGGATATAGCTGAAAACGCCAAAAATATCCTGATTATGAAAGATGGCGTAATAGAGAGCGTGAAATAAAATGAATACTAAAATGTTTACATCTAAATCAAAATTTTATCGTGATGTACGGCTGGGAATCGAAAACCTGCTTCTTCACAAATTACGCTCTTTTTTAACAGCCCTTGGTGTCATTTTTGGTGTCGGCAGTGTTGTTGCAATGCTTTCTGTTGGAGAAGGTGCAAGTAAAAAAGCACTTGATGAGATCAAGAAAGTCGGAAGTAATAATATTATAATCAGTTCAATGAAACCACGGGAAGAAGAAAACACCTCAATGGGCCACCCTAGTGCAGTTGTATACGGATTAACATATAAAGACTTCGCCAGAATACGCCGAACATTTGATCCCATACAGACTGCAGTTCCGGTAAAAGAGGTCCGCAAAGAAGGCAGGCTGGGTGAGAGGACACTTGAACTCAGGGTAGTCGGAACTATCCCGGAGTGGTTTGAACTTGTAAAAAGGCCCCTTGAAGCAGGAAGAGTACTTCTGGAGTCTGACATGGCCCAGCGTTCTGCTGTAGCGGTGTTGACAGAATATGGTGCAAGACGCCTGCTCGCGACAAGAGGTGCAGTAGGTGAGAATCTTACAATTGGGGAAAACAGCTTTCAGGTCGTTGGAATAGTAAAGAGTGAAGGCACTTCAGGATCAGATATACAAATGCCTGACCAGGAAGTTGATGCGTACATACCTTTAGAAGT
>JASFHE010000800.1:0-3133 GCA_050123415.1 Desulfobacteraceae bacterium
CACTACACCAAAAGGAGATACCAACCATGTCCACCTCATTACTCTATCATGCCTTTGGAATCAAAGGAGTCAAGTATATTTCTACAAAATACAAAAATGGAACTACAATATTTCACTCTGAGGTAACAAATTCTATTGAATGCTGCCCTGAGTGTAAAAGCTGTAATACAAAAAGGAAAAAGGGTATGAAGGTCAGAGAGTTTAAAATGACTCCCATAGGTTCAAGACAAACCTTTCTGAGGATAAAGATATGGCGGCTTTATTGTGATGACTGCCAATCTCTCAGATGGCCTAATCTCCCTTTTTCAGAGGGTAAAAAACGTTATACAAGGCGTTTTGCTAAATTCGCCATTGATCTACTCCACTGGATGACTATCTCCGGAACTGCCAACCTTCTGAATGTTGGCTGGGATCTGATTAAAGATATTCATAAGGATCACTTAAAGCGACGTTACAAATCACCTCCATTGGAAAATTTAGAATACCTGGGTATTGATGAGTTCAGCCTCAGAAAAGGACATAATTATATGAGTATCTTTGTTGATCTTAAATCCGGTCGCATCCTCCATGCTGTAGAAGGTAGATCAGGTAAAGATATAGAGCCCTTTCTAAAGCGTATAAAAAAAAGGTCCCCTAAGTTAAAAGCCATTGCCATGGACATGAGTAAAAGCTATATCGCAGCAGTACAGGAGCACCTTCCCCTTGTGCCAATAGTTTTTGATCACTACCACATCTCAGCGTTAATGAACAATGCCATTGAAGATGTGAGAAGGGAACAGCAGGCACAAATCGATCAAGAAGGTGAAAAGCTTATCAAAGGTTCCCGCTTCCTTCTATTAAAAAATTACGAAAATCTTTCCTGTGAAAAGCAAGACCGGCTTAATGATTTACTCCGAGCCAATGAACCTCTTTTTACTGCTCATACAATGAAAGAACAACTGAGACAATTTTGGGAAAAAGACACTCATTTTGAAGCTGCTTTATTCCTGGATGCCTGGTGTACAGATGCTGAAAAATCAGGAATAAAGGCTTTGAAAAAAGTGGCAAAAACGCTTATGCAACATAGTCATGGTTTATTAAATTATTTCTTCCATCGTATCACTTCAGCTCAGGTTGAAGGTATCAATAATAAAATTAAAACTCTTAAAAGACAGGCTTATGGCTTTAGAGATATGGTTTACTTTAAATTGAGATTGTATCATTTACACTCTCAGGCGTACTCATTAACCGGATGAACCTCATCTCCTCAGAAAGTGTCATTTTTTAAAACTCCCTGTTATTACTATGTTAAAAAATATTCCAGTTACCCGTAAATCAGCCGGGGGAATCCTCTGCAAGCATAGCAATTTTTGTCCGGATATCAAGCAACCAATCAAAGCATGGATGATTCTTTGGCAGCCTCACAAATAGCTGCCTGGAGCGCTCCAGTATTCTTGCAGGTATATTAATCAGATGGAAACGGATAGTCTTCATCCGCCTGGTTATCCAGCTCTTTCCAAGAACTAATGTCTTCATGGCATTATTAAGATTTAACGATAGTATCATTATCCACCACCATGCTGCATTTGTTCCAAACTCGTCTGATGGAAGCTTTCCTCCTGCAAGGTCTTCCTTCATTATACTATGTGCCTCTTCACTTTTGCCGCATCTCTTATAAAGCCAGCTTATAAGTTCCTGACCCTCCCAATCCATATTAGTGACCATACCGAACACTTTGTATCTTTTTGAATCCATCGACATTGTTGGAAAGGGAACTTCCTGTTCTTCAATCGTACCTGGAATATGTAACTGATCGAACATTGCTTCCCTGGTGGCTATATATCTATACTCTGGCCCTTTCTTGCTATGACCAATGGCGTTTGGAACAAAACATACTTCCGCCCACTGTCTTTTTGTTTTTATCTTTTCTCCATTCACATCTCTGTAAAAAGGTGTCCATTCAGATTCAGATACCTCAGTTACTGCCTTCTTAAACTCACGTGTGACATCACAGCCAATCGCAAATTTTATCTTCCCGAATCTCTTGTTTTTACCCATAGCGCAATACTTCATTAAGTCATGCTGATAACCTGCTGTGTCAGAACGTAACCTGACTTCCTTTATTCCATCAGGAAGACACTCCAGCGCCTCTTTAAAAACTCTCAATTGATCATAGCCCGCAGGAACATTACCGTCGCGGAACTCTGTATGTAATATCATTTCCTGCTCTGCCCACCACGTGTTCAACGGTTGATATGATTTGAATCCTTTATAACAATAAAGCGCCTTGGACTTGTTAGTCTCAACAAGTGTTGCATCCATATCTAATGTTGCTGTCCTTTGCCTCTTGTTCTTTTGAACATACGACATAAAATCTTTATTAACTTTGACTATTCCCTTTAAGTGTTCATTTCCTTTGGGGATAAATGCTTTTCCTGTTTCCCGTTGTTCTTCCTCTTCATGGCTGTGAAAAGATGACAGATACCTAAACACTGCAGATGCCGATGGGACGGTCCTCTTTCTTTCCTTTCGAAATCGTCGTAAAAATGCCCTCCGCTGCTGTCTGCTCATGCCGGCTTTTTCAACTCTTCTTAGTATTGTGCACACACCTTCATCATTTTCCAGGCTGTTTAAATCTTCTACACAGTCACCTCCCAGAAGATTAAGAAGTATGAGAGACAATACAACCTGACGATCTGTCCAGCCCTGCGTGGGAGAGCTTGCCTTAATATGCTTGTCTATTGATTTTGTCAGACCGGCAGCTTGTGCAAGTTCCAGGTATACCGGAGCACCGCCGAAGCCAGTCAGTTCGTTATTCTGGGTGTCTTTTTCGTACTTGAATGGAAGTATGCCTTGTGTCATAATTACCTTCACCTCGTTGATGATAGTTTCTTTCCTCAAAAAGCATTCTATCTGCTTGAGTTATCAAGCTCAACGAGGTTTTTTATTTTTTTTGATGGGGGATCAGGGATTATATTTGGATGTGGAGCGGGACAATATCAATGGCATCTAACAATGGAACAGCTAATTTGATCTCATTTGTCTGTTTCAATTTATCAGACTTGTCTTCCACAGGTATTGTTCCTACTTTTTTTGGGTGTAACAGTTTTGACTCTCATGACCTACTACACTCATTATATGTGCCTGATGTTCG
>JASFHE010000801.1:0-3127 GCA_050123415.1 Desulfobacteraceae bacterium
TTCTCCTGATCTTACCTGTCTGCTCTGTAAGATTTATCCGTGTACGGAAGAAGACCTTAAGGAAAATGTCTTCCGGACTGAAGAATATGGTACTGTACAGCAGTTGGGCGGCGGCAGAACTGCTTTGACGGAAAAGGTTTAATTTCCGAGTACCGGTTCTATATTTAGAAAAGGTTTTCTAAAATAAGACCGGTATTTATTGGCGGGTTGCATAATATCGGAGTAAAGTAGTATATTAGATGAATTAAAAAAATATAAACGTTATTTCAATATACGTCTTATCATAATAATTTTATAAAGGAGGGTTTATATGGCGTCCCTGAAGACTAAAGACAAAACAGTTATAAGAGCCCTTGGTCTGGGCGGGCTTCTAGGGGGCAGTAGTGAGGGAGTGGTCGACGTCAAAGACGGCAAGATTGTCAGGGTACGGCCTTTCCATTACGACTGGAAATACAAGAAAGAAGATATCAAGACCTGGAAGATGGAAAAGGACGGCAAGGTGTTTGAACAGCCCTGGAAATCACTTCCCGGCCCGTTTTCTCTGGCCTATAAAAAACGTGTTTATTCCCCCAACAGAATCAAGTTCCCAATGAAAAGGGTAGACTGGGATCCGAATGGAGAAAGAAACCCCCAGAACAGGGGTAAAAGCAAATATGTCAGGATTTCATGGGACGAAGCAACCGATATCCTTGCGGCTGAAATCAGAAGAGTTCATAAAGAATACGGTCCTAACGGGATACTGGTTCAGGGTGACGGCCATGGCGAATGTATGACAATCCATACGCCTCACGGACATTCAGGATCACTTCTTGACAAGATGGGCGGTTTTACGCAGCAGGTTCGTAACCCTGATAGCTGGGAAGGATGGTACTGGGGTTCCAAGCACGTATGGGGCCAGGGTATTCAGGGCGGTATGTTTCCGGCAGGAAACATTGTAAAGGATACAACCGAAAATGCCGAGATGATACTGTTCTGGGGCTGTGATCCTGAAACAACACCATGGGGTTTCACAGGCCAGATGCCGAGCCGGCTGACATATTTCTGGAAGGACATTGGAATAGAACAGGTTTATATCTGTCCGGATGTTAATTACGGCTGTGCTGTTCATGCCGATAAGTGGATACCTGTCCTTCCCAATACAGACGCGGCTCTCCAGCTTGCAATAGCCTATATGTGGATCAAGGAAGGGACATACGATAAGGAGTATGTAAAAACCCATGTTGTCGGTTTTGACCAGTTTAAGGCATATGTTATGGGCGAAGAGGAAGATGATGTTCCCAAAACCCCTGAATGGGCGTCACCCAAATGCGGTGTGCCTCCATGGACAATCAGGGCGTTTGCAAGACAGTTTGCAAAAAAGACTACATCAATCGCACATTACTTTGGCGGCGGTTATGTAAGAGGTCCTTTCAGCCACGAACCGGGAAGACTTGAAGTCTGCCTCCTTGGAATGCAGGGTCTTGGCGGTCCGGGTGTTCATCATCATCAGCTTACCTATTTCGGTCTTCCACGATCAGACGGTTTATCCGGTACGTTTTTCTGGAACCCGGATCTTGCCGACAGATTAAGGACCCCCAGTCTTACGACAATCAACGCATGGCAGAAGCAGCTTATTCCAAAAACATATATCCATGATGCAATAGAAGCGGATGAGCCTATGACATTCTATGGCTCAGGCGCTATTGAGGTTGAAACCGAAGATCAGTTCAAGAAATACGTATATCCCCTTCCAAAGGAAGAAGGCGGTACAGAGATTCATATGATCTGGAGTGACACGCCCTGCCGAACCACATGCTGGAACAACGGTAATGCAACAGAACTCTCTCTCCGAAATTCCAAGATAGAATGTATCGTAACACAGCATCCATGGATGGAAAATGATACACTCTTCTCTGATATTATCCTTCCATCAAATACTCATATGGAAGTAGGCGATATTGTATCAAGTATCAGGGGGGGCACATCAATACCCAATGTTGCTTTATGTGACCAGGCCATTGAACCTGTTGGTGAGTCAAAGAGTAACTTTGAGGTTGTTTTGGAAGTAGCTAAAAAGCTGGGAATGGAAGAGGCCATGACCGGCGGCAAGACAGATGAAGATATGAAAAAAGAAATGTTTGAAAACATGCACCTCCATAAACTTACCACATGGGATGAGTTCAGGGAAAAGGGATACTACCTTTACAGTGTGTCCGAAGACTGGGAAGAGGACCCTCCGGGACTGAGACTTTTCTATGATGATCCCGAGAAAAATCCTCTGCCCACACCCACCGGGAAGCTGGAGTTCTATTCCGAGAGACTGGCAAAGAACTTCCCCCATGACAAGGAAAGACCGCCTGTACCAAAATGGATAGAAAAAGGCCCGACACACGATGAAAGGCTTTCAAGCGAACGTGCAAAGATGTTTCCCCTCCTCCTCATGTCCAATCACGGAAGATGGAGGGTGCATGCACAGGCCGATGATATATCCTGGACCCGTGAAGCTCCTACATGTAAGGTAAGAGGCTGGGACGGTTACATGTATGAGCCCTGCTGGATTCATCCCTCTGAGGCAGAAAAGAGAGGCATCAGGCATGGTGATATAGTAAAGGTTTTTAATGAGAGAGGTATTGTGCTTGCCGGTGCATATGTTACAGAAAGGCTGCGCCCGGGAGTCGCATACATGGACCACGGTGCAAGGATAGACATGATAAAGCCCGGAGAAATTGACCGGGGCGGTGCAATCAATACTATTTCAGGTTCAGGCACTTCTTCCAGGAACGCTGTAGGCCAGGCAACAACTGCCTACCTGGTGCAGGTTGAAAGATTGAGTATGGCTGAAATGGACCAGTGGAGAAGAGATTATCCGGAGGCATTTGAAAGGGAATATGACCCTGATTCCGGACTTTGTGTAAATGCATGGTTAGAGGGAGGTGATGAATAATGAAAGCATTTGTAGTGGATCTTTCAGTATGTAACGGCTGTTACGCATGCCAGATCGCCTGTAAGGACGAGCATATGGGTAATGACTGGACTCCCTATGCCAAACCTCAACCGGATACAGGACAGTTCTGGCTGGGAATAAGGGAAACAGTAAGAGGAACGGTACCCAAGGTTATGGTATCATACGTACCCAGCCTTTGCATGC
>JASFHE010000802.1:0-3124 GCA_050123415.1 Desulfobacteraceae bacterium
TATAACAAGGGGTACCTTTTAGGACTAACAACATCAAGCCACCGCCTCTGGCGGTGGTATTTTGACTTGTATTGGTATGTAAATTTTTGACAGGTGGAAATTAAATATGAGAAGCATACCTGTTGCAATTAATGCTGTTAAACCGCTGAGTGGAAAGTTAATGCCCGGATTTCTTAGTGTTTCCATGGTTACTCTCCTTTCATTTAGTGTTTACCTGCTTTTAATTGTGCGCTTCTCCTCCGTGTGTAGTATTTTGATTCTTGATTACAATTGTACTTTTATTATATGTTCAAGTCAACAAATAAAAAAGGATATCTTGACAAAGAATCGCTATAAAAATATCATTTGCCGCCAGTATCACTCACTGTTTACTTTTTCCCACAGAGGTTACCCGATGAAATGGATTAAGAATCTTGCTCTCAGTATTGTATTTTTATCTTTTTTTCTAGGTTTTTTTGTCTCTTCAGCTACTCCCGCAAAACATTTTAGTCAAACAGATGTGAAAGAATATAAAAGAATTCGATCACGAATTTTAAATCAATTGCCGGGTCTGAACGGAATAATTAAAAAGGATAAAAAAGGGAGTCCGGTATACGGTGCTGTCTCCGGAACAAAAAAAACAGCAAATTTTGATGTGAAAAGTCTTAAAGAAAAACTGAAAAAGAATACCGGAAATATTAAGTTATTTATCAATGTATCCAAAGACGTAAACACTATATCAGATGAATTGAAAAACTATGGTGTTCGTATAATAAAAACGCGAAATAATACAGTTGCTGTTGAAGTCCCGATAGAAAACCTTGAAAAATTACTCAGTGACGTTGAATCCATTGAAAATGCCAGGTTACCATTAAAGTTTTATCCCCAGGCTGTTGAAAGTGAAGGTGTTGCAATAACGGATTCGAACGATTTTCATGATTTTGGCTTTTATGGCGCCGGTGTAAAGATAGCAGTCTTGGATGTCGGTTTTAAAGGTTTACAAGAAGCACAGCAGAATGGTGATCTCCCTGCCAATGTGGAAACACATGATTACACAGGGAATGGATTAGAAAAAGAATATTATCATGGTACCGCCTGTGCGGAGATACTATATGATATAGCCCCTCAGGCGGAACTGCATCTTATAAAAATCAATACTGATGCTGATATTATTGAAGCCCTGAATTACTGTGTTAATAATGGTATTGATATTATTTCCGTTTCTCTCGGGACCTATGGAACCGGGCCGGGGGATGGCACAGGCCCTCTGGATGAGGCATTTGATGATATACGGGCAGAGGGCATTCTTGTTGTGGCCGGCGCAGGGAATCAGGGATACACTACCTCTATTGATGGTGTGACACTGGGAAGACATTGGAAAGGTGCATTCAGGGATATTGATGGCGATAACGTACATGATTTTCAGGCAGGAGATGACGACGTCTATTTTAACCTTTTTGCAGCCTACCCCGATACGGACGATGATGGGGAGTCGGAGACAGGTGAAGTCAGTGTTTTATTAAGATCCTCTGTCCCCTCAGTCAATAATTCATCGAGGAGCTCAGTCGGAGACAGGTGAAGTCAGTGTTTTATTAAGATGGAATGACTGGTATTATCCGGACATAGACTACGATATGATCCTGCTGGAATATGATCCCCAAACTGAGGATGTACAAGAAATCGACAGATCGGAAAATCTTCAAAATGGCTCCCAGTTTCAGGAGCCTGTCGAATATATATCCAGGGATATCCCTGATAATGAGGATTATTTACATTATTATGCAGTTGTTATAGTGAAAAAGAGCGGAGCACAAAATGCAGATATGGAGCTTCATCTTGGGGGGACAAGCTTTATTTTACCCTATGATGAGGAAACAGGTCCTATTGCTACACCAACAAATGCGATTACCGAACCTGCCGACGCTGAAAGCGTATTTGCCGTTGGTGCGATTAATTATGCTAACTGGTTAACAGGCCCACAGGAAAGTTTCAGTTCTCAGGGGCCCACCAACGCCTGGGCAGGCAGCTATGCCAGAACAAAACCTGATATCATGGGCCCGGATAATGTAACCACTTTTACATACGGTGCAGAACCATTCATGGGAGTTTCTGCTGCTGTTCCACATGTTGCAGGAGTAGCCGCATTAACTCTTTCAAAATATCCTGACATGACCCCGGATGAATTGCAGGAGTTCATTGAATCAAACGCGATCGATATGGGATTGACCGGAAAGGATAATACTTATGGGTGGGGAAGACTAAAGGCAGTCACCGACCTTCCTGATGACAATAATCCCGGCGGAAATGGAAACAGTGGCGGAGAAAGCAGCGGAGGCGGAGGCGGGGGATGTTTTATTGCCACGGCTGGTTTTGCTTCTCTAACGGGATCGCATGCTGCTTTATGTTTTTTCGCAATACTGTCTATCTTTTTTGTCATAAGATCATATCTTGACAAAGACACCCGGCAACAATATTATGAGCCGCCAGTAACATCAAAAAAATCAATGAAAATATTTTAAATCAGCCCCCCTTAAAGGGACTTCTTATCAACCATTTTCGGCAGTTATTCAACATGGATAACGTACAAAAGGAGGTCCAATGAATCAGCAATCTGTCAAAACTCCATCTTATGCCTGGGTCATATTAGTAGCTCTTTACATGGCCACTCTGTCAACGACTCTTAACCTGTTCAAGGTGCCGCCCCTGATGACCACAATACAAACAAATTTCGGTGTGGACATTGTCAAAGCGGGTAAATTGATGGGTATCTTTAATATTATGGGATTTATCCTTGCCTTCCCTGCAGGCTATATCCTGAAACGATACGGTTTGAAAATGACTGCTTTGATTGCTGTTGCTGCATCCGCGATCGGGTCTGTAATAGGTGTATTAGCCAAGACATTCTTAATGCTTTATGCCGGCCGGTTTATCGAAGGTGTGGGGTTTGGGCTGATAATGGTGGCAGCACCTTTAGGCATCAGTGTATGGTTTCCTCTGACTAATCGGGCGTTACCAAACGGAATATGGGCAAGCAGCGTGGGAGGCGGCAACTTGATTATGCTTGCTCTAATCGCCCCATCAATAGGGGTATCATACGGATGGGAGTCCGTATGGTGGGCAACCGCAGGATTTTCCGCTCTTTCTT
>JASFHE010000803.1:0-3108 GCA_050123415.1 Desulfobacteraceae bacterium
CCTGTCTTATAGACCGTATCAATTTTAACAAACTGTTTTTCTTCGAGCTGCTGTAAAAGTTCCCGGTAAATATTTCCGACGGAATACTGTAAACTTCCCGCTTCTACCCCCTCCGCAGTAAAATAATCAAAATAATATTCGTTTATGATTTTTTGTTGCGTCATACGGGTCAATCGGATCATGCTCTTTTTTCCAGCTTCCAGACCGCTGAGGATGCTTGATATCGCGTCTTCATACAAAATTCTCTGAATTCCGGTCGATCCTTGCGAATTGACAAAATCCGTAATCGTCCGTACGGCTTTGTTACTGATATTTTTTAAGGCAGCTAATTGCCGATTCAGAGCGTACATTTCATTTCTGAAATGTAACGGAACATTCTTTTTCGCCCAGGAATCGATAATATTCGTAATTTCCGCATAGATTTTATCGATCTCCGCGCGAACACCGGACCAATACGCGTTTGTCCGGTTTGTTGATTTCAAAGCGGTATTTATCAGCGTATACAGTTTTTCTTCTTTGACTTTTATTTTATCCTGAATTTGCGCAAAGAGGTGCTTAAATTGTCTTTCAGTATAAGTATATTCACCCTTCGCCATAATAATTTTCATCCCTTGTGATTGGTACAATATTATTTGCTGCCTGAAAATCCGTCAACAACGCGTCGATATAATATGGAGCGGTTATCTCTCCTAAAGTTTCCGACCATTTTGAATAACTGAATTCCTTCACGCCGGACGCAATCAGGTTTTGTCGGCGTTCAAAATCCTTTTGATTGTTCAAAAGAAATAAAGCAAATAATATTTGCGCTGTTTTTACTTTCGCGTTTGTAGAACTTGCGGGGATCGTGTAACCCCCGCAATTGATTAGCCACGTATACGCCATTCTCAAGAAAGACTCCTGCGAAGGGCTCCCCGGGCTGCTCGGGGTCTCATCGAGAGCAAACCAGTTTCCAGCGCCAGCCTGAAATTCAAGCAAATCTTGCGCTTCCGCTATCGTCGCCCATGAATTGACCCCCACAGAAATCGCCATCGGTTTCCCTCCGCAAAAATAAATTAAGTCTCTTCGTCGGCCAGCGCAACTTCCGCGCACTGGTCCGTATCGGCAACAGTCGCCCCGAAAGCCGTCCAGTGAGAAGTCAGCACCGACAAGGTCGTCATGTCGTTTTCCTTAAAACTCTGATCCCGCATATAAAGGGCGTTCTGTATCTTCTGTTTGGGCAGGACAAGCGTAAACGCGCCCGAAGCGAGTCTGGAATCATTTGTGAAGTACGGATCAACAAGGTAATTGACAGTGACACCGGAGTGTCCTCCGCGTATAACGTCCGCGGAAGTCGCTCGCAAAGCCGCCAAAATCCGGGCTTTATACAACGGGTTGACGTACAATTTAAACGTCGCGTTCGCGGTGTCTCCGTAGCCTTTGTCTTTATTCGCATCGGACAGATACCAACAGGCGTAATTGATTGTCTGGATATCCCTGTCAAGTGTCGTTTCGTCCGTTTCGCCCTGGTAAACAATCGGATTGTCTTCCGCCGCGGAAGCCAACAGCCCGTAATGGACATTCGCCCAAATTTCATATAGTGCGGACCGCTGCGCTTCCATGAGATCAGCAAACTGATACAGTTTTCGTCCTTCGATCATTTCCCACGTTACGGCCAGCCCTGTTCCGTATTTGTATACGGACACGGTATCTTTCGTTCCGGCGATCGATTCAAAAGTGACTTTTCCGAACTCAGGAATCAGCCGGTAGCGCAATCCGTTTGTCAACGTCACGATTTCCCAGGACAATTGTCCGCGTTTGAGCTGTATCGTTTTGAAAGATTCCTGCCAGAGCGCGTCATAGGCGTTAACCGCGTTTGTGACGTTAAAAACGTCTTTTGTCAAAGCGACCAGATCCGAACTTCCGGAATACGCCTGGATTTTTCTTTCTTTTCCGTGGGCGTCGGGAACAGTGTTTACGCCCGCAAACAAAAAGGCTTGTATACTTTTATGTATGATCTCTTTTTGTTCAAGCGGGGAGACTTCAATATCTTTCCCTTTAATCGGGAATTTAAAATTTGTTCCTTTTGTGGCGGAATCAACGCCGTGACAAATCATGTCAAAAAGTAATTCATGGTTCATTTTGTCCTCTCCTTTTAGGTTACCGCGTCAATTGCCGCAAAAATCGCCGCCAGTTCCCCGTTCCAAACGGCGAGCCCGGTAGCGTCCGCAGTCTCCGCCGCTTCATAGACATATCCGATAACCGTGTTTCCGGATGATTCTGTCGTTATGTTTCCTTCGCCGGAATCGTAGTACAGATATTCCCCGGGCGTCCATGCCTCGTCTGTCGGTTTTTCGCACCGAACCCGGCGAGCTTTCCAAACAAGAGAACCGCGGGTTGTTGCCGCGATATCAACAGGGTAAAATCCTATCAAATCGTTATGTGTGGCAATATCCCCGGCGTCCACGGCGGTCGTTGTGGTTATCTGGATATCGGAGTATTCAGCTTCCGCCGACAATAATTCAATCAATTTCATGTTTTAGCCTCCCATAATTTCTTTTATCGCCTCCGAAACTTTTTCAGGTTCCGCAGGAGGCGCATTGACCGTGTCATTTGCGTCGGGATTTTCGGAATAATTGAACATTTTTGCCGTTTCCTGAAAGTCTTTCTGAGCCTGTTCAAGATATCCTTTCAATCCCGTTTCCGACAGATCGGTCATTTTTGAAGGGTCAAAATTTTTCAAGATAAAATCTTTCGTCAATTTCGTGGCCCCTTCCGGTATGAGCTTTTTAAGCTTTTCTTTCGCTGTAATCGACGCGGTTTCTTTTTCAATCGACTCTTTTGCTTTTACAGCAGTTTCTTTTTCGGTTTTTAAGGTTTCAAGCTGTTTCTGAAGGGCTTCCCGCTCTTCAAAAATTTTTCCAAAAACACGATCGTCCCGCAAGGCTTTTTCATCATGCAGTTGATTAGGATGGATCTGCCTTTCTTCAATCATTTGTTTGATCCATGCGAGAGATATGTTTTTGACATCGTCATAAGTCATTGTTTTGCCCTCCCCGGACGTTTCTTTTTTATCTTCAACGAGCTTCCCGCCCGTCTCTTCAAAACATTGTATCGACGCCAATCGCAAAG
>JASFHE010000804.1:0-3108 GCA_050123415.1 Desulfobacteraceae bacterium
TGCATCTCTGAAATACGCAGTCTGCAATTAGCTGTTATAACTGAACCATAAATAATATTCCAGTTATAACCGGCTTTCCATTTATCTTTATAGGGTACTAACTGGACAAATTTACCGTACAGGGAATTAAGAAATATTTTGATCGTATGATAATCAAGTTGCTGATTATTACGCTTGTACTTATCTTTTACTTTTATAAGACGGTCTATTTCAGTCCTGAACGGATAACGGCGGTCTGCTGTAATGATCCAGTAAGCATCCTTAATCTTAACGTCACAACCAACGGAAACCAGATATTCATATTCGTTCTTGGTTATACACTTTGTAATATAGCCTACAGGATAAATATTAAGTTCACCCTGTTTCATAGCTACAGGGCTATAAATGTCAAAAGGGATATAAATGTCACAGTATAAAAAACCATAAGTACTGTTTTTCTTGTATGCTTTTTCATGCACAATATAAGCATGTGATATATCTACTAAATTTCTTATCTCATAAGGATAGGCGCTTACTATGTCATATTCGTAGTAATTATCTATTCCTTTTTCTGTTACTTCAAACTTGCCACCATTATAAGAATCCATTGCATATTGAATCAATTGTTTGTGATTGTTCCATATATTCTTAATTAACGGAATATCACAGTTATTTTTAAAATACTGCCACGAAACATACGCTGTACTATATAACTTTTGAGGAAATACGCCGTATGATTCAAACTTTTTTATAAGTACTTCAGCCAATTCCTGAGTCAAGGTAGAATCATGTATACAATATTTAGCTATTTTATTCCAGTTATTCTTTACATAACGATGTGTAAACACTTCAGTATCTTCATCGATTTTTTGTTTATTAAGGTACTTTGTAGCGGCTTTATTAAGGGACATGTGATAAAATCCTGCAATATCATAAATTTCGATACTGTTTTTACCCTTGGATATTTTAAGCATCTTATGCGGAATTGAAAAATATCGATAGCCATTATGCAGGCATTTGTTAGTAGCTCTTAACTGCTGTAGCTTATTCATAGGCAAAACCTGAAGCAATGCCCCTTCATCATATTTTATATTGAATACTACAAATTTTTTATTCCTGTATTTACGAGTGAAAAAGAAATGAGGATTGTCAGCAGGTGTGAAAACATCCCCTAATGATGTACATATCATGAAACACTGTCCGTTCCTGTACGCTTCAGTGTCCAGACCTATTACTTTAATACTTTTATCATATACGGTTTTTCTAATATACGGCGGGCATTTGTATACAATATCATTAACAGTCAGATTACGCATGTAACAAAGTAACTATATTAAACACGTCCGTAATCTTGCCATTGCTCATACGTTTTACGGCTATTCTCGAAACCTTCTTTAACTTTCTCTTCCATTTCTGCGAATAGTCCCCGATGCTCCCATACATCAAAAGCAATGCCTTGTTTTGCTAAACTGGTTTTTAAAGCTCCGCCCGCCAGCTCACTAATCAAACCAGATACAATGTTTCTTTTTTCGGTAATACTATCAGGCAAGTTTGTATTGAATCTAAAGGCTTGTGAATGGGAAAAGCCTGTGTTTCTTAACTCCTGATAAGTAGTTGATTGATACAGATTGTTGACCCATCTACGAACTGTCCCGGACGGTATCCACTCTTCATTTATAACTTCTCTCTGAAGAGCGGCAGTTAATCCGGTTTCATCCAGAATGGCTCTGGCTGTTAGTCTCGTTCGTAAATAGGATAGTTTTTGACTCAGTGTCGATGCCATGCCAAAAACCTCCTATTATATTAAAATGATTGTTTTATTTCTTCTATAAACTTCTGTGTTTGTAACAATGATACTAATACTAACTCAAGGCCGTCTGAAATCTCCGGATGGTGTTCTTTGTATTTCTCGGCAACTTCATTAACATGTTTTCCAGACCAGTCTATATTGTTACAAGCTTCATCTAACTTACGTTTTGCCCAATCTCTTGTACTTTTCGGCATTTGTTAACCTCCTTATAGTGATAAAAAAAGACTGCCCTTTAAAGGGCAGTCTGTCAAGTAGAATTAGATAACAATTATTCAGGCATATCCTGATTGTCAAATGAAGTCAGTTTCTTCTTTCTGAATACTGAATACTTTTTGAAGTCCTGCTTGTTTCCTTTCTGCGGTACCAGTTCGGCAAGCTCAATGATTACTTCGTCTCCTGCATGAAGTTTTTGAGTAGCTCTGGAAAGAGAAGGATTAACAGGTATAGCAACAATCCCTGTACCTTTAATATTCACCGCTAAATACTCGGCTTTACCTTCCGGAGTTTTAACCATCTCAACTCCTTCATAAACTCCCTGTATATGCTGTCCTACACTTGTTAATGTAGCCAATACAAGGTCTGTTTCTACTTTTTCGTAGCCTTCGTAACCTTTAACATCTTCTTCTGATGTTTCCTGATTGTTATTTACATCTTCTTTCATTGTGTAACCTCTTTACATTGTTGTTTTTTAATCCTGCCTAACGACCGGATTTTTTAGATTTACCAGACTTACTAACTAAAGCAAGTACTTTTCTTTTTACAGCCTTTGAAACGGTTTCTCCCGGATCACAAAGACTAAATAACTTCTTATAATCCTCAGGTTTAAACCGTAACATAACAGGTACAAGATTAGATTCTTTTTTTGGCATTTAATTTCGCCCTCCATGTTTTAGAATATCTTCCATTGAAACATTTGTTTCAATGTGTACTTCGTTGCCTTCACTCTTGTAAATGACAACAACTGTTTGTATCACTTGATCAAGGGGCATTTTCAATTTAGCACATTTTAACGCTGATTGTACTAATGATTGGCCTGCTTCTTCTATCAAGTATTTACTAATATCAGCCTCCGTCATATAAAAACCTCCTATCTTTTAAATTTTATTATTAACCAGATGGCCAACAACAATATAAATATTGTTATTCCCCCTGCTTTCAAAATAGCAATGCAAACTTGATACGTAATCACAGTTTTTCAAAGCCCATACATTCAAGGACATCATGCATTTTATCAGACATACCATTCTCAAGTTTCTCTGTATCAATGTCTTTATGCAAAGTATTTTTAAGCAGATAAATTTGATTGTCAGCTTCCTGCC
>JASFHE010000805.1:0-3107 GCA_050123415.1 Desulfobacteraceae bacterium
GGTGCTTTCCCACGGATGATAATGATCTTTTCATTGATTTGTTTTTTTATGACGGGCCATTATCAAAGGCGATTGCCTATGAAAAGATACTCGCTTCCGGGGAGGTATTTTTAAAAAGAATAATTGAGGCATATCCATCTGAACCTGATACCCCTTCACTCGTAAGTATGGCGACAGACGGAGAATCCTATGGGCACCACTTCAAATTCGGAGAAATGGCACTTACGTGGGTGCTTGATATGGTTAACAACGGGCAGGATATAACCCTTACCAACTATGGTGAGTTTTTAGAAAAATCTCCGCCTGAACAGGAAGTAAAGATAGTTGAAAACAGCGCATGGAGCTGCGCCCACGGAATAGAAAGATGGCGTTCCAATTGCGGGTGCAGTGTGAGTCAAAATCCGGGATGGACTCAATCCTGGAGGACACCCTTAAGGAGCGGTCTTGACTGGCTGAATAATCATTTGTCATCAATTTTTGAAGAAAAAACAAAAGGTCTGTTAAAGAACTGCTGGCAGGCGCGGAATGATTATATATATCTTCTTTTAAAACCTGAAGAGTCAAAAAGAAGAACATTTTTAAAAAAGCATGCAGTAAAACCCCTTAATGCGGAAGAAAGTGAAATAATTCTTCAACTTCTGGAATCTCAACAAATGGCTTTATATATGTTTACTAGTTGCGGCTGGTTTTTTGATGATATTTCCGGCCTGGAGCCTGTTCAGATACTTATGTATGCAAAAAAAGCCATAGAGCTGTGTAAAAATTTTTCAGAGGAGGATCTTGAAAAAGACCTGACCAGTTTCCTCTCAGAGGCTGTCTGCAATGATCCACGCTATAAAAATGGCATGGATGTTTACAATAAAAAAGTAATTCCAATGAAGCTCGACTCATTATCTCTTCTGGCGAATTATGCCATGGTCTATGTCATAGATCATAATCAGATCCCTGAATGGATAACGCCGCTCATTAAATTTAATAAACAGGAAACAATTAAAACTGAATCAGCTGCTATCTTTTTGTGTGAAACAACAGAGGGGAGTACTTTATCTGATAATGGATCATGCATGATTGCCCTTGCCTTATTGACCGTTGACAATCAATTAATGTGTGTTGCCGGCAATGGAAAAGTAGGTAAAACAGATGCTCTTTTTAAGAAAATTGATCACTTACCTCCTTCCAAGCAGCAATCAGAATCCCTTGAAAATTTTTTTATAAAACATGTTGCACAAGCTCGTGTCTTTACTGTCAGGGATTTGTTACCTGATATCAAGAGCCTTGTCATTAAAATGCTATCGGATAGATTAACTGACAATCTTTATGGCATGTTTTCCAGGGATACAAATATTATTGGAAATTACCTGAAAGCTGTTTCTATGGCAGATGAAGATGTTCCGGTTTATTTTAATGACTTATTAAAGACAATATTTTCAGATATGTTCATTAAATTATTCAAGAACTCTGAAAACATACCGATTGAGTTCAGTGAAATTGAAAATTTGTTAGAGCTGTTCAATCGCAATCCTGAAGAAGACTCAGAAAAGCATACCTGGTCAATTTGTGACAATATTGTAAAACAGAAAGGAATTGCAGTCAGGTTTGAAGAATATCTGGTAAAACAGTTCGAAAAAATTAATACCAACAAGATAAATATATACTTTAGCAATATAATTGAATCGATTAATTTTATTAACAAATATAAAATCAAGATGGACTGGTGGACATGTCAGAATCTTTTTTACGAATTACGAACTGACATGGATTTCATAAAGAATCTCGATCAGGACTCCCTGAACTTATTCAGGCAGATCGAACATCTGCTCTGGTTTATCGGAGGTATTTAGCATGTTGAATCTTGTAATGGCGCTTCACTGCCATCAGCCGGTTGGTAACTTTGATCATGTATTCAGCATGGCAATGGACAAATGCTATCAGCCTCTCCTGGATATCCTTTACAAGCATCCGGGAATAAAAACAGGTGTTCATTTTTCAGGGCCGTTACTTGAATGGATAGAGAAAAACCGTAGTGACTATCTTTCGCTGATAGCCGAAATGGTCAGAAGAAAGCAGCTTGAGATGCTTTCAGGCGGTTTTTTTGAACCCCTGCTTGCCGAAATCCCGGCCAGGGATGCCATAGGCCAGGTACTCATGATGAATAAATATCTTACTGAAAAATTTAATGAGAAACCCAATGGATTCTGGCTTACCGAAAGAGTATGGGACTCTACCCTTCCCCTTGTTCTCAAAGATTCGGGACTTACTTATACAATAGTCGACGATACACATATGTATTACTCGGGATTAAAGCCCGATCAGATATACGGAAGCTACCTGACAGAAAAAGAAGGACATGTTCTCAAGATCCTGGCAACACCAATGGTGATGCGCTATTTAATCCCCTTTAGATTGATTGAGGATGTCATAGGGCATCTCCGGCATGAAGAAAGCCTTGGAAGAAATGTTGCGTTGTATGGAGATGATGGCGAAAAATTCGGTCTGTGGCCGGGGACCCATGAATGGGTAATAGAAAAGGGATGGCTTGATAACTTCTTCACAGCAGTGGAAGAAAACGGTGACTGGCTTAAAACAACACTTCCCAGTGAATATCTTGCCGCCACTCCTCCAATAGGACGGATCTATCTTCCACAGGCTTCATATGAGGAAATGACTGAATGGGCTCTTCCGGCAGGTCAATCACACGCCCTGGAGACTGTCATCAAACGTCTGAAAAACGATGGGCTCTGGGATGAGTACAGGCCGTTTGTGCGCGGCGGAATATGGGATAATTTTCTGGTCAAATACTTTGAAACAAACCGGATGCATAAAAAAATGATCTTCCTCAGCGAACAGGCTGTAAATAAAAAGGAAGCACAAATCCATATATGGAGGGCCCAGTGTAATTGCGCATACTGGCACGGTGTTTTTGGCGGGCTCTATCTTGGACATCTAAGACGCGCAATCCATGAAAATCTTATTGAAGCCCATAAAATACTCCTGAAAGAAGAATCAGGGAAAACGGGATATACCCTGACCGATATTGATAAGGACGGTCATGATGAAATAATTATAAGTAATCCGTATATGAGTATTGGCATCTCTCCTGCCATGGG
>JASFHE010000806.1:0-3106 GCA_050123415.1 Desulfobacteraceae bacterium
AAATCATAAAACGAACAATACAGAAAAATTTTTCAAGCCGCAGTAGGTGGCTACTGCCAAATCCGGATTTAAACTACCCTTCTTTAATGATATATTCAGCAAAAACTATGCCACAATATCTTAATATAAAATAACAACTTTTTACTAATATCACGAAGAGAATAGGTCAAAATATGGTCAGCAAATGAAACTTTCGTCAACATTTTGACTCCATCAATTATTCCGGATTTTACAGGGATCGCTCTTGTATTTTTAGATCATGGAAGGGATATAAATATTTCATCTATGTTTAATTACAAAATCTCCGGATACCGGACCAAGTCTGGCATTTCGAAATAACTCGTTTGTCATTCCCCCTGAGAATAAAGAAATTCACTGGGTTAAAAATGAGTTTCAGTTTGTCCGGCTACCCAAATTTCAGCATATTTGCAGCTCCAAAAGCCACTGTATACTGGGATTTTTCAAACACATTTATATCCCTCATCATGGTGTCTTCCAGCGCTTCAAGCAGACCTCTATTGGAACCGGGGCCTCCATCAAGGTAAATATCGTCTTCAAGGTACATACTTCCAATAAGCTCTGATATCCTGCCTGCAAGTGAATTGTGAAGTCCGGCTATAATATCTTCTTTGTTTTTATCCATTGCAAGCAGAGAAATTATTTCGCTTTCTGCAAAAACCGCACATGTACTGTTTAAAGTAACAGGCAAAATACTCTGACCGGCCAGTTTACCAAACTCACCTACAGGTGTATCCAGTATCCGGCCTGTCACTTCAAAAAAACGCCCTGTTCCGGCTGCGCATTTGTCATTCATTTTAAAATCTTCTACCCTGCCTTCAAATGATACCTTTATTACCTTAACATCCTGACCACCTATATTAATAATTGATCTTGCCTTTCCGCTGCTGAGGATATGCGCACCCATTGCATTGGCAGATATTTCATTAACTGTTTTTACCGAGTCAGCATAAAGTTTTTTACCATAACCTGTACTGGCAATACCGGATATATCTCCTTTTGATATGGATAGTGCCTCAATTCCCTCACTGATCAGTCTGTCACATACCCCTGCCGGCTTGGGAACCGTAGGAATGGCCTTTGCCCATAGTATATCTTTACCATCTGTAAAAACTATCTTGATTGCGGCAGATCCCAGATCCAGTCCAACTTTTATCAATTCAATCTCCTTTCAAACGAGTGTCTCCCTGAAGGCTTCCAGCCTTGTTAATATGTTTTGTTTGTCTTCTTTTGAAAAATCAGTCTCTATCTTTAAAAACCTGATCCCCTTTTCTTTTACAGCCTTTTCAAAATAAAAACTCTCCATGTCATATGGATGACATCCTTTTAGTACATGGTAAACCATTCCCTTTATCCCATAGTTCTGCATTGTATTAATAATACTGCTCAATCGACGATCATTGTCAGAGTATGTCGGGCAGCTACATGCAAGATGATATCTGTCTGCAAGAGCGTTGTGAGCAACCCGAATCTTGAAGCATCATCATAAACAACGCTGCCGGTTATCCTCTCTGATGTGCATAACTCATCCCCTGAAATATTCATCCCCGACTCTTCTATCAGTTCAGGTATTTTTATATATGGATAAAAAACAGGAGCGCCTGCCAGAAAAATACCAGGCATACTATTCTCCCTGTGCCCATATTTTTCGATAACCTGCTCAGCATGCTCTGTCCAGGATTCAACCCTGTCCACCAGAAAGGCATTTGCCATAAGAATAAACCATGTACCCGGCAGGCGCCCTTCCCTCCGCATTTCTTTCAGTTTGTTAAAAAGGGCCCATGCCCGGTTATATTTTTCTATTGAGTGTAAAAGATCCTTTCTTCTTAGTCTGTGACCAGACTTTCTTTCAAGAAAGTCTTTAAAATCCATAAGCTCTTCAAACCATCTTCTTCTGCCCTTTTCGCTTTCTTTAACATGGGGGAGTTCCATAGTGAAAAAATCAGGTATATTATCAGGAAGCATTTGCTCCATTTTTACGTTCCAGTCACAGGTGGTGGGCATAACTATAGCATCACACTCCCTTTCCACTGAATTATCCCTGTAAAATGAACCAACACATGATTTAATAAAGGGGCATGCAAGGACAGGGAGAAGCCCTGAAGAAAACTTATGCATAACCAGTGATCCGCTGATAAGCCTTACCGGCTGAAAGCCCATGGCATCAATAAGCTCAAGAGGAACCTGTATACAATAGAGTCCTATAACAGGCCTCTTATAATGATTCTTTACACCTGGGCCATTGAGCTGCATGGTCAGTATATCCAGGAAATAGCCCAGTTCAGATGAGTAATCTTCCCTTTCCTTCAATATATTAAGCTGAGTTTTATACTCCTGGTCCAACCCTTTTTCTAATCTAATAACTAACTTTTTTTGTTTATTATCAGAGGCATTCATAGCTGACTGTTTCACCTTTTTAATTTGGAAATTGAACCCGATACATAATCTTTTGAGGACGAAAATATTCTCTTTCCCAATAATGTTATTGTAAGTACATTATCCTGCGCACACGACTCTGCACACTTCATACAAAGCATACAGTCCTGTGACTGGACATCACTCTTTTCTCTTTCCATATGTACATCCCTGATATCCATGGTACATACACGCTGACATGTTCCACAGCCGATACATCCATCAACATTCTTTTTCAGGTTAAAAAAACTCACTTTTTCAATAAGGCTCAAGATCGCAAGCATCGGGCAGAAGATACAAAAAAAACGATCCTTGAAAAACATCCCGATAACAAAAAAAGCTGCTAAAATAAGAGATGTTACTGTCATTGCTATTGTAATGGAGTTAGTGACGTTAACTGAAAAATACTGAAAGTTGCCTTCAAACAGAGGCATGATCGGCTTTGCAGGGCATATCTGGCAGAATGGAAGCCTGTAGTCCGAATGCATTCCGGCGTTGCCTATCAGCACAGGTATTACAATCAGTAGCACAAGAAGAATATACTTTACAGGCTTAATTTGACTTTGTAAAGATTGTGATTGCACAATAAATAAAAAAAATGTATAAGATAATCATTATGTTAACGCCAAGAGAAAAATTCTACTGAACAAAGGAGCCAATCTTATGCAACCCC
>JASFHE010000807.1:0-3104 GCA_050123415.1 Desulfobacteraceae bacterium
GAAGGAGGTTGCTGATAATTAATCATAAGGGCTAACCGGGTGTCTTACTCTACTCGGTTGGCCTTTTTTAATCTTCTCATTTTAAAACCGGAGGTTTTAATGCATTTTTACACCAGAGCCAACATAGCGCCAAGGTTTCATATTCCTATACTTATAACTCACTCGGACATCTTGTCTCCGAACAAAAAGATATAGATGATCTGACCAACTATCAGCAGTACAGTTACGACTCGTCCGGCAGGCTGTTGTCCATCACCTATCCTGACGGTATGCTGGTAACCTACAATCGGGACAATAATGGGGATGTTACTTCGATTGTTGCTACTGGGGGAAGTATCACAAATACCACTATCCTGTCCGGTGTAGAATACATGCCGTTTGGCCCTTTGAGGCGCATGGTTTTCGGTAATGGGCTTGAGACAGTAATAACCATAGACCAGAGTTACCGCGTTGCTGATATTACAACAACCGGCATTCAGGATATAAGCCTGGATCGGAATTCCCAGGGTCATGTCTCGGATATTACCGACTATGTGGAGCCAGCAAAAAGCAAATCATTCCCATTGTATCTGCTGGACCGTCTATATAAAGCAGAGGGAGATTTCGGGACCATACAGTACGGATATGACGAAACAGGAAACAGAACAGTAAGAACGGATTCAGCAGGCACTGACACTTATACCTATTCAAATGGAACAAGCAGACTTGTCCGGATCGATGGACCGTCCAGTAAAGCATTTTACTATGATTCCAACGGCCGTGTAAGTCAGATAGAAGGTAAACGATATGTTTATAACGCCAACGGACGTTTAAGCCTCATTTTGCAGGCTGGTCAGCCGGTGGCTTCCTATACATACGATATTTTCGACAGAAGAATTAAAAAATCAGCACGTGGATCAGTTACCCATTTTCACTACGATATTGACGATAATTTGATAGCCGAAACCGATGCCAACGGAAGTTTGTTAAAAGCATATATCTGGCTGGACGGTATGCCTGTGGCAATGGTTAAGGCTGATGGAAGTATATATTATTATCACAACGACCATCTTGGAACACCCCAAAAGATGACCAATGAAAACGGGGCATTGGTCTGGGCAGCAGATTACTTGCCCTTTGGTGAAGCGGATGTTACTATTGAAACCATTGAGAACAATTTGAGGTTTAAAGGCCAATATTTTGACTCCGAAACCGGGTTCCACTACAACTATCACAGGTATTATGATCCGAGCACCGGACGTTATCTCACTCCTGATCCTATTGGGCTTGAGGGAGGGATTAATCTTTATGCTTATGCTTCAAATAATCCAATTAATCTAATTGATCCTTTAGGTTTAAGTATTTGGAAGAAAGGTTTTCTAGTAATAAAAGCATTAGGCAATAATAGAAAAATTGTAGCAAAAGTAAAAGCAAAGAATGTTCAAGACGCTGTTAAAAAAGTGTCTTCAAAGTTGGATAATATTGATACAAGGACAGGAGCAAAGCAAGTAGTTCAAACACCTAATCAAAAAAGTAGAGATGCTTTATCAAAAGCGTTATCCCCAGATGGAAAAATGAGGGGACCTGAGAGAAGTGGTGGTGGATATCCAGAACATACCCATCCAAACACTGGCAAATATAAAAATGTTCATATCGAATCTATTTTGTCAGCTATAGTACCTTACAGTTATGCTATGTCGGACAATGAAAATACGACTCCAAATGATATTATTGCTGGTGCAGCATGGGATATAGCGAGTACGATAGATCCTATTTTTATCACAGACTTTATTGAATGGATTCTTGATTTAGAACCTTCTATCTATCAAAATTGTGAGTAATATTATGATAACATTACCTAAACAAACCAAATGGTGGAGAATCCCTAACTTAAAAACTCCTTCTTTTAAAGACATATTATTCTGGTGTAGAGAGACTCAAAAAGTTGATAAATTATTGGTGTCAGTAAGACCATTAATAAATAATAAAGATGAATTTGAATTTGAACAGTCAGTTATAAAAAATGTATATAGACTATTCGGTTCAAATATTCTTGACAGAATCGAAGCGGTGGGTTGGCCTGGAAATCTATTAACAAGGGGCTTTGCGTATATTTTCATTATTGAATACAACACTGACGTTGAAAATATCATTCTTGATAAAGAAACACTCTTATTCCATTGGCTTCATGATCATAGACAGAAATTGCCTGAAGATCTGTGTTTATTTAAAAATGGTAATACTTATCCGAGTTTGATTAGTATTACACATGAAAATGATGCATGGCTTTTAAGTGGCGATAATACACCTCCACTACCTACACTAAAATCTGAGGTAATCAAAGAATCATTTATTTTTGAAAAGCCTTGGTTTTGTAAAAAGAACCAATGAGAAAGGGGGAAGGCGAGAATAAGTGTCCGAAATTTTTTTGCGAAAAAGACCGGGGTCTGCCCTTGACATTGACACTTTCATCACCTGAAAGTGAAAAAGAAATAGGGGTCGTACTTCAATATATCAATTTAGTTATTACATCGTTTTCCACTGCCTCAGTGGGAATGTGGGAATTTACCTGCCATCAGGCTTAAGTTTTGTCATTAAGCGCAAAAACACGTCTAAAAATACGGAGTCCGCCAAAAACCGTTCCAGTGAAGATGACGAAAATAATTCGGATTACGAAGAATCTTACTTTTCCTATGATGTGGCAAACAACCTTTCAGTGTTTACAGACAGTGAAGGCAGGGATACTACCTTTTTATACGATGATTTTGGAAACCTGCTTCAGCAAACAAGTCCTGACAGCGGAACAACCAGCTATGAATATGATGAGGCAGGAAACCTGACAAGCAGGACGGATGCGCAACAGAAAACGACAGGTTATACCTACGACACTGAAAACCGGATATCTGTTATTGATTATCCTGGAACTTATGATGACGTTACTTTCACCTATGATCAGGGAACTTATGGTAAAGGCAGGCTGACAGGTGTGAATAGCGCGAAGGTTTCATATTCCTATACTTATAACTCACTCGGACATCTTGTCTCCGAACAAAAAGATATAGATGATCTGACCAACTATCAGCAGTACAGTTACGACTCGTCCGGCAGGCTGTTGTCCATCACCT
>JASFHE010000808.1:0-3104 GCA_050123415.1 Desulfobacteraceae bacterium
ACTTTTGTAGCAGGATGCAAGCTGCTGTTGTTGAATCCCGGATACTTCTTTACCGGTAATTATGGGGCCGACCGTATGGAGCACATATCGTGAAGGCAGATTATAGGCACGGGTAATCTTTGCATCTCCGGTCTTTTCTCTTGTTCCCTGGATATCCATTATTTTTTTGCAATCCTCCCGGAGAAGAGGCCCTGCAGCGCTGTGGATGACATTATCTATGCAATTATGGAGAGGCTGAAAACAACCAAGCATCCGGTCATTTGCTGCATTTACAATCGCATCAATCTTAAGGCAGGTTATATCTCCTTTCCACAGAAAAAGGATATTTGAATGTTCAAGATTATCAGCCGGGAATATATCAGAGACCGGAGAAAGCTTGCTGCAGTCCCGGAGAACTCTTTTCCTTAATTCATCCTGAAGCAGGAGATCGATATTTCTAATAAATGTCTCCGACAGCCGGCCGGGGGGGCGAATGTTCAGCAATGCCCTTAAAAACTGCCTTTTCTGTTTATAATCATCGGGAATATTTTTTATGTCAGTAAGGCCCTCATCATAAATCAGGGTATGAAGCAGGGGATTAAGGATTTCATGGAGTTCCTTTTCTGAAGATATATCGCCTGATCCGGGGATATATCTCGTATCAAGTTTAATATGTTTCCTGTATTTATCAAGAACAAGGCCGGGGAGAAAGCTGTCAGTTTTCATTTTATCTTTCTGTTAATGCGAGTTTGAGTCCGAAAAGGGCAAAAAGAGCAGCAAAGGAGCGTTGGATTATAATAACTAATTTCGGTGAATTGACCACGCGCCTTCTGACAAGATTTGCAGAAAGGCCATATAAAATAAAAATAATAAGCGTCATGGCCATGAAGACCAGGCTTAACATAACCAGTTGAAATGTGGGAGACATGACCTTCGGTGAAATAAAAAGAGGAAGAAAAGCAAGAAAAAATATTGTAAGTTTCGGGTTAAGGATATTTATTAATATTCCCCTCACAGCGATTTTAAACATGCTTTTTGACTGTGATGGATTGTTGAAATTAAGAGCGCCTGTCTCACGCCACATAGACCATGCAAGGTATAACAGGTATATGACACCGGCGTATTTTATAATCTGAAAGGCCAGTGCACTCATGTGAAGTATTGCAGACAACCCTAAAATACCGGCTGTAAGATGCGGGACGATCCCGCAGGTACAACCCAGGGCGGCCGCAATGCCTGCCTTTCTGCCCAGAAAAAGTCCGTTTGATACTGTATAAATCACACCTGTTCCCGGTATGAGAACAACCACAAGTGAAGTAAGTAAAAATTCTGCGTTTAACATATTGTTTCCTGAATTTATTTAATAATGTACTGATAGTTGATACCCACAACTGTGTCAATAAGCATTTTCCATTGACACCCTTTGTTGTAGAGGGATAATGTAATTCTTTTTTTAACAATTACAAAGGATAAGATAAGGAAATGTCAAAATACCACGAGATCAACATTTTACCGGAAGGTAAGATAGTAAAGGCGGAATCCGGAAAGACCCTGCTGGAAAACCTGGCAGATCATATTTCTCTCAGGGCAGACTGCGGCGGAAGGGGTGTATGCGGGAAGTGCCGCATTATAGTGGAAACCGAAGATGTTCCGGATTTGACTGATGTTGAAAAAGATCAGTTATCTCCAGGGCTTATCGCGTCCGGCTATCGCCTGGCGTGCCAGGTTCCTGTTGATAGGCCAATGGCGGTCCGCCTGTCGGATGCAGGGCAGGACAGGGGACATGTTGAGGCAAAAAAGGTTTATTCAGGACCTTATCCTGTTAATCCGTCCATCCCTCTTCCTGAGGACAAACAGAGTATGGGTCTTGCGGTTGATCTGGGTACTACAACAATCGCGGGCTATCTCTGTGACCTCAGGACAGGACAGATATTAACATCTTCCGCGACCATCAATCCCCAGCGGAGATATGGTGATGATGTAATCAGCAGGATCAATTTTGCAGGTAAGGATAAAAATAATCTAAAAAAACTGCAGGGCCTTGCACTGGATGCAATATCATATCTCGCGGATACATGCCTAAGAGAGATAAAGGCGTCCCGTGATGATCTCTATGGTTTTACGATTGCAGGCAATACAACAATGGAACATATTCTTGCGGGTCTTGATGTAAGCGGTCTTGGAAGAACCCCTTTTAAACCTGCAACACTCTCGGAAATTATTCTTACGACAGAAGATCTTGGCCTGGATTTTAAACCGGGGACAGGATTTGCAATACTTCCCATAATTGCCGCTTTTGTCGGAGGCGATACGCTGGCATGTGTACTTGCTGATAAACCTTACAACCGGGATGAGGTAACCCTTATTGTTGATCTCGGGACCAATGGTGAACTGGTCCTGGGTAATAAGGACGGCATGTGGGCTACCAGCTGTGCTACGGGCCCTGCCCTTGAAGGTGCTCAGCTTTCATGCGGTATGAGGGCGACCCTGGGTGCTATAAGCGCATGCTCAATTGACCAGGATACCTGCCGGTTCAACTATACAACCATCGGAGATGATAACCGGGAATCTCCCCTGGGATTTTGCGGTTCAGGGATACTGGATCTTGTCGCAACAATGATCAGGACAGGTGCAGTAAAGGCAGGAGGCAATTTTAATAAAGATTTTCCTGGCTTCACATCGGATGAGGATGGAGGGGTTGCCAGAATGGTGTTTGTTCCGGAAGAAAGTAATCCCGCGCATGTAGAAATATTTGCCTCCCAGCATGATATCCGGCAGGTTCAGCTTGCAAAGGCTGCGGTAATAACCGGTATCCGGTTTCTCATGGAAAAGATCGGGATTGAAAAGATTGACCGCACAATACTGACCGGTGCCTTTGGAAATGCCTTTGACTGGAAAAGCGCTGTTACCATAGGCATGCTTCCGGATGTGGAGACACTGGGAGAGGTTATTTCAAGGGACAATCTCGCAGGAGAAGGAGCGGTAATGGCCCTTCTGGACAAGGAGGCTCGAAAAGAAGCCGAAATAATTAAGCGGGAGACACAATATATGAACCTGGCTGAGCAGCCCGAGTTTATGGAGAGGTTTGTTGAAAATACCGGGTTTGCAGAAGCGGGGGAGTGAGT
>JASFHE010000809.1:0-3102 GCA_050123415.1 Desulfobacteraceae bacterium
GATTCAATGATCTTGATCTTTACCCCGCCCAAAGCCATAGATATCGTCCATTTAAGATTGATATGATAATCATCTGCAACCCAAGCAGGAATACCTTCATACTCAAGCCGTGATTTTGTCAGATAGGCGATGGGTGGATCAATAAAAGATGTCAAAGTTACAAGTTTATGATTATTTTTTTCGATCTCTATTATCCTCGTTATTTAGGGCTTAACCGTGCTCTTCAGCGGGCGCGGCTTTTTGCGCTCCGCTGAAAAAGCGAGGTTATGCTTTTTTATCATTTTTAGAAAAATATTTCTGGCTCTTTTCTATCCTGGCAGTTTTGTTGTAGTGCCTGAATAGCGGATTGAAAATTTGGCTCGTTCATTTGCCTTGCTTCTTCCGGACAGATTTTCACACATGCAAAGCATATAAGACATTGCCACCTATCTGTTTTTGTTACATCATCAGGAGAAATTGCTCCGGTAGGACACACTTCGGCACATTGTCCGCACTGTGTACATTTTGATGCGTCTGTTTCCGGGGTTAGGGCTACAACCGATCGGGCTTCTTTTATCATATTCAGGTTTACAGGTTCGATATAGGGAGACTGGCCAGGAATTGTAATAGCTGTTAAATACCCCGATGATTCCACGCCTTGCAGTTTATTTTGAATCGCAACACCAAACTCCTGTGCTTTTCTCATATCACTTTCATCAGGACGATTTGGTGCAATCGGATAAGTTTTTGAGGAATACGAATGCTCGGCAACAAATGCTCCTCCGGCTACCGGAATAAATTCAGCATCCACAGCTATATCATACAATTCTTTGAGGGCATCTTCAAACGCTCTGTTTCCATATACTGCAACAAGCACAACAGGAATCTGCGTCGCTTTTAATGAGGTTAAGTATGGTAAAATTTCCTCCGGTACGCGACCGTAATAGACCGGGGTTGCGAGAATAACAATATCGTCTTCACCTAATAATGGTTGACCATTGCGTTGCGACCTTTTGGTTATGTCAATCATTTCAACAAATTCAGGACTAATGCCCTGGGCAATATTTTCTGCAATTTTTTTTGTCGTTCCAGTTGGAGAGAAGTATATACAGCGAACAGTTTTGATTTTCATCTACGGCCTCCTTGCTTACAATGTTCCCATAACGTCCAGTTTCACGGGAAGCCGACGACTCATCAGGTTTTCCGGTGAAAGCCTTAGCATGCCAAGTTTATGCATTTTCATTCAAACTCGAATGTGCAGCGATCAATTTGTATTCTTTACTATTCTTTTTCTGCCATACTCTCGTAAAATGAATTTTTGCAGTAGACCGAACCTCCCCGAATAATCCGCAAATTTCGGATAGAACAGTGACAATCGCTACATTTTCAAAGAGATTTACAGATTGATTTGATTGACTGATTGACTCAATTTTCACAAATCCGGAACGGTGTGCTTCCAGATCCATTTGTTTGGTTGTCTGTTGACCAGCATGATTCGTAAAAACGAGTTTATCATCCAACAGATTATCAAGCATCTCTATGTCTGAACTCAGCATTGCGGATTCAAGTTTTTTTTCTAACGCGGTAATTGTTTCATTGTTCATACTGTTGTTTCTCCTTCGAAGGCGCTAACAAGCGGTTCATAGGGATAGAGATGTCAAAGCTCATAGATGGGTTCACTCTCGGCATCATCAATAATTCCCTTTCGTTTGTTAATACATACAATGCAGTTGCAGCCTGGTTCCAGAGGGTGAGGACCTTTTTTTTCTGCAAGTTCCAATGAGGCATCTATCATCTCCATGATAAGCCTTCGGTCACGTTTTATCCAATGATATCGTTGAGTGATTCTCTTAAGGACAGTTGATCCTCTTTATCCAGAGCCCCAAGCTTTTTTATGATTAACTTTTTTTCTACAGTGGTAAAGATAGGCTTGATAACCGAAGGCTTTAAAAGGCCTGCCTGTTGCCAGTTGTCTACAATGATATCACCAAAATAACCTGTAGATTGCATCTGACTTGTTACAGCCATAATGATGATATCAGGTCTCTTGTTGTTGTAAGTATCCGAGCTGATAATGACTGCAGGACGTTTCTTAATGGCAGATTGATCGGTGAAAGGGAAAGGGACAAGAACAATATCCCCATAATTATAAGCTGTCATAAGCTTCATCCTCGGCATTGTCCCAGACTTTATTAAATGCCTCCTCAGCCATTTTATTGGCAGCCTGGACCATCCGGCTGTTCTGATCTTTCTGGCTTAAAAAATCCACAAAATCCACAACCTCTACTATCTTGTCGGGCGTAAGGTTCCGAATCTTCCGGATCAGGATATTTTCCTGATTGCTGGTTATATTAATATCCTGTTGCATGGTGTCCTCTTTAAAAATTAATCAAATTAATAAATATAGCCAATTATCAGGCATCTATAAGTATTAGTCAATCCCAATAAATAAATGCTTTCGGTCACGTTTTATCATTTCCCTGTCTTCTTTCATATTTAAAAGCCCTCTTTAAAATTCGTTATTAAGCTAAGTTTGATGGTCTCGCAAAAAGTACGAAAATTGGAGATTTTCAATTTTCGTACTTAATGATTTCAATAGGTTACAAGCCTAAAATCCGGGAATTTTAACTTTTTGCGAGCCCATCAAGTTTAACAAAATTAACATTAATGTTTTCTTTTATCGAACGCACATCTTCGAGAAAATAGGATTTTCAATTTACTGAGTTCTCCATCGTTTGTGCCAATGAACAAGTTTTTGCAATTTAAGATAAAAAATATTATTAAAAATTACAGAATTTTATTAATATATCAATTTATATTAGACGATATATATTAATGTTAGATTTTTTCTTAAAAAACACGATCATTCTTTCTAAAACACAACTACAGATGTCAGAATAAAAATAAGATTCATATTGGTAAAATCATTTAATGGCGTTCGACTACATCACATTAAAGTTACTCATTCAAAACCATCCGTCCTGGCGCTTACTTCGTGCTCAACATGCGCCATTGATATGTTCTTTTCTTCACCGGATGTTTATTGTCCCCAATAAACGGAATCTTTCGCAATCCGAATTGACCGAGGCTCTTGAAGATGATTTATATATCCTTAATGAGCAG
>JASFHE010000810.1:0-3096 GCA_050123415.1 Desulfobacteraceae bacterium
ATGATATCATAAGGTAATTGTCAATAGAATCAAGTTAGCGCTTATGGGGCGGCTCCCTGTGGCCGCCCGGTATTTTATAGCCTTTTCAATTCCTGTATGGATAACATACGTCAAATACAGCGGCAAACTTTACAATCTTTGAATAAGATATAAATAACACGGCACCCTCAATCTTCTTTTTATATCATAGAATTTCCTTTTTGTACCCCTTGTCTTATCCCTCCCAAGCAAAGGTGAAAAATAAGCCGTTCCTTTCCATTGTTTCTTATTTATATATTTATCGATCAGCCGGAAGATACTCGGATAATGATTATCCGGAAGATTTTCACTGTAAAGAAAATTAGCGGTCAATTCCATGTTTTCATATCGTCTGTTTATCTCTGTCATTCTGGAAAAAGACTTTTCTACATCAGAGGCCGTGATATCTTTTTTTATTACTCGAAGAGTCTCTTTATCTGCTGATTCCAGGCCAATGTTTATAAAGGTATTAAAGGGCAGCCGGTCGAGTCTCTCTAAAAAGATGTCATCTGCTTTTAACAGAGAGTCTACACTTCCGAAAAGAAACAGGTTAGCGCCTTTCATATTTGAGTGTTCAAGGCCAAACATATCAAAGGCACAGGACGCAGCCTCTTCTATAAGATCTATTCCCGCGTTAAGTGCATCATGCTGGGCCAGGAATATGGAATTATAATTCCCGATATCTTCACCATAAAAGTGTTTCAGCCCATGGATCTGGTCTCGTATATTATTTTTAAAACGAAGAGAGAATTTTTTAGGTGATTTTAAGGCACAGAAACCGCATTTATAGAGACAGCCGTCAGCAATAACAAGTGGAATTACATCATAATCCACATGTCTTGTGTCGGGAGGAAGTACTGTAATCCTGTCTCCCAGTATCCTCCTTAATTCCGATTTCTTTTTTTTAAGTTTCTCCGGTGACCATCTTTTTACCTTCTCCAGGAAAAGGCGGGTTTCATTATTGAATTCGTTTACATTCAATCCGTTAATTATCTCATAAAGTTTATAATATGATTTTACAGCAGACCGAACGCTCTCATTTTCAAAGGGACTGTTTACTATTATTGAGTTGCTGGAATATTGTACGCAGGGCACATAATATTCTCCGGAATATTCCATGGTACCGCTGTACCCGCCTGTAGAATAGTAAAGCCAGTCGTCTGTCACAGTATGCTTGAGCCATTCGGAGGGATCCGGCCAGTCACTGCTTTTCCCGGTAATAAACTTGATTTCACCATTAAGGTTGAACTGATAAATGTATTCCTTTGTCCGGATTTCACTGTAATGTCCGTACCTGAGGGGATAACTTACCTTTGAATACAGGTCTGCCCCTTTTATAAGAGGAAATATTTCAAGTTCGTCAGGATTGGTTGTTTCCATCAATCTTTAACAATTTTATTCTTAAATGGACGATACAGGGGATCGCCTATCAGCACCATCTGCCATGACCAGAAGGGCTGGGAAAGGGCATAGGATTCAGCAAGGGTCCAGTAACCGTCCGTAAGGAACCTGAAAAACAGCTCAGGCAGGGGAAATGCCTGCACATATGGTTCTCTTACAGGGCCAACAGTGGCGGCTATTCCTTGTTCAAGCATCCTTTTACACCAGACCCGGCTCCCAGGATTTTTAAGCGTGGTGCACTCTCCGCTTGCGATATGGTATCCTACGGAACCCCGTTTCCATGTAAACGCTCCTACATATTTTCTGAGGCTGTACCAGCCGCAATAGAGAGCGGCATCCGGACATTCCCCCTCTTTAAACAATTCATTTTCAGTATTTATTTTTACCGGCATCAGTTCGCTTTTTTTAATAAGGTCTGCTGCATTGTAAATGGAATTATCATAGAGTTTATATCCTGACAGCTCTTTCTTTGATGTATTTTCAGGCCACCGGGCATCAAAATACGCGTTACCAGTAAGTCCGGTATTTTCAGCTGCTATACTGTCATCAATAATCCTTTTTACTGTTTCAGTATCAGGTCCATCCAGACGGGATACCATGAGTACATAATCCCGCTTTGCCTCATATTTATTGTGGTAACCAACATAAAAGGGATTTGGCTGCCACCCTGACAGGTCATACTTTTCTTCAAAGATAAGGGCTAGCTCCGAATCAAGGGATGCGCTCTTTGTTTTTGTGCCGGTTTCTTCTTTGTCAGGGTGGGTAAATTTCAAGGGCATGCCGTACATCAGGAGAATACATCGTATTTTCCCCTTGAGTTCGTATTTTATAATATATTTCCGGACAGGTTCCTCAACCTTATCTTTATATTCCTTAAAACTGCATGTTTCCCTTTCGGTCAGCCGCATCCTGAACATATTTTCGTCAGGAATATTTCTCTTTTTAGCGTAGTATTTTGCAAGTTCCAGGCTGTGCGTGTCCCTGGTGTTTACAAGAACAAGCACTTCATCAGGTTCAAGTGAAAAGGACGGGGAAGGATTTTCAAGTATGATAAATAAAAGAATGCTTATGGAATACCATTTTTTCATTAAAAAGCGATACAAAGGATTCTCTCTGAAAGCATGCCCTGAAAAAAATCTAATGGGCTATCAGGGCATTCTGTATACCATAGAGTTAATATTCATCCCTGCCCCTACGGAGGCAAAGACGACAATCTCACCTGACTCAAGGCGGTGATCCTCAAGTTTCCCCTTCTGGATAAGGTCAAACATTGTGGGGATTGTGGCGACTGAGCTGTTACCAAGCCATGAAATAGTCATGGGCATTACATCGTCCGGAACATCTTTAATCTTGTAAAGTTTAAAAATGGACTTGATAATGCTTCTGTCCATTTTCTCGTTAGCCTGATGAATAAGAATCTTTTTTACATCGGTTACTGAAAGCCCTGCTTTGTCCAGACTTTGTTTTACTACCTTTGGGACATATTTTAAGGCGTATTTAAAGACCTGATGACCATGCATCTTAAGATATATTTTGTTATCATTTTTATCTGGATTATATGATTTTTCATTATATATAAGGTATATTTCATCTTTTGTGTCACTTCTGGTGACGTGGGAGAGTATGCCTGCGTCTTCTTCAGTCGATTCGACGATTACAGCCCCAGCGCCGTCGGCA
>JASFHE010000811.1:0-3091 GCA_050123415.1 Desulfobacteraceae bacterium
AAATTTATTTACTATTTGTCAAGAAAATTCTTTATTAAAATGATTTTTTTCACCACTTTCTTTATATTATGCAAGAACCTAACCGGATATTACTGAGTTATTTCAGCAAAATTTTTAAGAAGGCCTCAGGATAAAAAAATTTACAAAACTGATGAATATGAACGTTTTTTAGACAGGTTGGAGATTGAATGGCGAGGAGTGGCACTACAACTGGAAACAGGATTTCAGATCAAGGCCAAAAAGAGAAGATAATCTAAGGCCCTTATCTTGAGAGGGCAGACTACATCATTTGCAGATGTTTTAAAGCAAAACAAGCGATATCATAACATGCCATTTGATGGCCTGTTTTTCATAAAATTATAAAAATTACTTACTTCTGATTTTTCCTTTTTCTATAGCTAGGACCTTCCAAAATAAGTACATCGGAGTTATAAACGAGCCGGTCAGCGATCGCAGTAGCGACAGTAGTACTGTCAAAGATATTTCCCCATTCGGCAAAAGACAGATTGGTTGTTATTATTGTAGAACAAGCTTCATGTCTTGCACTGATGACCTGGAAAAATAGGTTTGAGCCCTGAGCGCCAAGCGGAAGATAGCCTATCTCGTCTATGACAAGGAGTACAGGGGATTTATAATACTGGAGTTTTTTAAGCAGAGAATGGTCTGCATCAGCAGCAATCAGATGATTGATCATATCCATTGCAGTGGTAAAGAGTACCTTAATACTGGCCTGAGTTGCAGCATATGCAATACATTTGGCCAGGAAGCTTTTCCCTCTGCCGGGATTACCAATCAAAATGATATCCTTTTTTTGCCTGATAAACTCCAGATCCATAAGGTTAAGGATTTTGTTTTTCTGTTTTTTTCGTGAGATATGGAAGTTAAAATCAAACTGGTCGATAGTAGGTCTTACAAGAAGTTTTGACTGTTTAAATCTCAGTTCAACCCTGTTTTTCTCTCTTTCATTTAGTTCAAGGTCTGCAAGATGGTCAATAACCTGGAGAGCGGACCAGCTTTTTTCTTCTGCTGTTTCCAGTGCCTGCTTTATATTATTGGCAAAGGTGTTAAGCCTGAGCTGTTTAAGTTTTTCAGTGAGGGAATCAATCATTGTTATTCCTCCTTTTAATGTATGCGTCATACTCTGCCAGAAGAGGCTGGGGAAGCCTTATATGATTTAAATTCTTATTTTTGAGCCTGACAGGTGGATGGACACGTTGAGGAGTCATTTCCTGGTAAAGGATGTTTTCAATGTAATCAGCCCCTGCTGCATGATAGTTAATGGCCTTTTGCATGGCCAGTATAAGGGATGGTGTCCCATACTCATCATTTAAATCCAGAAGCCTTGCCACATTCTTTTTAACCGGCTGACCAGCCTTTACAAGCTCATCCAGATAATCATGAGCATCCTGACCAAGGGAGAGGAAGGCTGCTATCTGTCTGTCCTGCCATAGTTTTTTTTCATTTTCCTGACCTGTTCTGTGTGGGCAGGCAGTTCTATCCGCTTTCTTTTATCCCAGGATCTTTGATGTGAGGCAATGGCCTTTTGTTTATGATATATGATAATGTTTGTATTATCAGCCTTAAGGGTCAGTTTTTTACTTATTGCCCATGGAGGGACAGTGTATGTGTTGCAGTCAAAACGTACAGCAAAGTCCTTATAAACAGGCACTTGTGCAGTCTCCCTGCAGTCCGGAAGCAGCTCCGGTAATGGATTTAGAGACACATCCCTGAACCTGTCATCAGGACGCTGTCCTGTGGTTTGATGGATTCTCTTGTTTGCTATCATCTCAAGCCATTCATTGACCTGTGCCTGTACGCTTTTAAGATCAGTAAAAGATCTTAATGGCCAGAAGTTATAGCGGAGATATTTTATTGAAGATTCCACCTTACCCTTTTCATGGGGAGAACGGACATTACAGGCTGCCGGATTGATTCTTAAAGGCCTTAGAAAATCCAGGAACGCTTCATTAAACCTTATAAGAGATCTGTCTCTCTCGATAACTGCCGTAACCATATTATCTACAAGGATACTTTTTGGGGTTCCTCCAAAATATACAAAGGCATTTAACAATCCCTGATGAAGGGACTCCTGTTTTTGGCTGTGGGTAAACTCCACATACAGCTTGCGGCTGTATGATTCTATTACTGCCAGTGCATAAAGCTTTCGCTTTTGTTCTCCATAAACAAGGCTTCCAAAATGGCCCCAGTCAACCTGCATCTGTTCACCCGGATCGGATTCAAAACGTATATAAGGCTCTCTGTTTTTTGATTTTCCGCGTATCTTTCTCAGGTAGTTTCTGAGGATGGTAATCTCACCGCTAAAACCCTTCTGCTGAATGCGCTGCATGATTACTGTAGCCTTTACATAAGGGGCCTCATCAAGGTATCTGTCTATGTCATCCTTAAACGGATCGAGCTTGGAACCCCTGGGAGTCTTCGACGAGTTAAAGGTCTTTTCAGGATTTTTTAGATACTTTTTTATTGTTTCCCTGCCAATCCTCAACTGTCTGGCAATCTGTCTCTGTTTCATACCCATGTTTTTTAACCTGTGGATTTCAAAAATGGTTCGTCTGTCAAGCATCTTAGGCCTCCTTAAGGGATTTTTTAATCAAACGGCCAATGTCGGATGTTGACTTCGGTTTAGGAGGGAGCTCCAGTACCTGAAAAACAGTGTTGTCAAAGGCAATAAGATCCTTATGTAAAAGACCTTCCCTTGCTTTCAGGTACTCATCAAGATCCATATTAAGAAACTCACAGGTTCTTTCATAGGAATAATATGACAGACCATTTTTATCACAGACACAAGGATCAGGAAAAAATATAAAAGAAGCTCCGGCTGATTCAGGCAGACAAAAAATCCGTCTGTCAGGAAGCGATGGGGTATAAAGCTGAATCCGCCATTAATCTGTCGGATTCTCTCAAGGTTAATTATTTTCTTTCTTATCATGACTGCCTCCTTTTTTAAGGTGTTGGCTCTGGTGTAAAAATGCATTAAAACCTCCGGTTTTAAAATGAGAAGATTAAAAAAGGCCAACCGAGTAGAGTAAGACACCCGGTTAGCCCTTATGATTAATTATCAGCAACCTCCTTC
>JASFHE010000812.1:0-3079 GCA_050123415.1 Desulfobacteraceae bacterium
TTAAAACTCCATGCGGGTGTAAAGGGATATAAGAATAAACCGGTTCCAATCAGACTGCGTACCTGGATATATGGATTGGTCGATGATTATTCAGGCTTTTATGTAGGCCGTTATATTGTCGCATATGGTGAAACCGCAGTTGATAACCTGGACTTCATGTCATGGGCATGGAGCAAAAATGATTCCAAACATTTTTATGGATTACCCGAAAAGCTAAAGGGCGATCTGGGACCAATGATGAGGGGAAAGGATGCGCAGGACTTTTTTACTCGATTAGGGATAGAAATAGACCCCAGCAATCCTGAAAACAAAGAGTCACACGGTAAGATTGAAAGACCATGGCGGACAGTGTGGCAAAGATTTGAAAAAACATTCTTTGCTCAAACAGACTGGAAAAAATATGAAATAACATTAAGCGAGCTTAACAGACAATTTGTAATCTTCCAGGAAGGATACAACAGCAAGCCTCACCCTTATGAAAAAAATATATCACGTCTTCAGGCATGGAAACAGATTATAAATCGCGGCGGTGCAGTAGCGCTTCCTGAAAAGGCCTTATCAACAGTAGCTAAACGGCTTGAAAGAAATGTAGGAACTGACGGCTGCTTTACAATCAATAATAAACTATATGAAGTAAAAGGCTTACATGACGCAAAGGTATTTGTGTATATGGGCGTCTTCGATGACAAGATTGTTGTTGAAGATAAATCAACAGGCCTGAAATATGAAGTTGAAGATTTCAAACCTAATCCTGTTGGCATCTACACTGCCCATAAGGAAACACCACATCAAAAAGCCATAAAGGCTGCTAAAGACCTTTCTATTACTAACACACTTTATTCAGCACCGGCTGATCAGGGAAAGGTTGCACAATTCCCGGTCAGGACGAAAGAGACACGTAAAATTGATAATCCGCTTGGTGTTGACTCGTATCCGACCATCAATGCGGCTATGCAGGATTTTATAAGTCTTTCCGGTGTAGTTCCTACCGGTGAAGATTATGAAGGTATCAAAAAACTATTTATTAAAAACAGCCTGAATCGCTGCTTTGTAAAAGAGCTTGCTTTTGAAGTTCAGGCCGAAAACGAGAACGAAAGGAGGAATATTAATGGGTAGCATATCTAAATTGGAATTACTTGACAGGGCAGGTTTTGACCATGATCCCTTTAGGTCTGTAAACTTTAATACCGGGGATAATTCGAGGATCAGCCGGATACTCGGTATGGCAGTAAAGTCAAAAGCAATGATTTCTATTATTGGTGAACGCGGTATGGGTAAGAGCAGGGCAGTTCATGAAGGTCTTAAAAAACTCAATGTCAGACAGGTTGTCATTCGGTCTGCTGATAAAGTGAGGCTGTTAATAGGAGATATTGAACGGGCCATTATCTTTGACTTGAGTGATGAAAACCCAAAGAGAGGAAATGAGATAAGAGCCAGACAATTAAGACGGATCATTGGTGAAGCCTCCAGGAAGGATGAAATCGTTCTGGTTATAGAGGAGGCTCACCGCCTTCATGGAATGACCCTCAGAGCACTAAAGACACTCAGGGAAATGGACTGGATGGGAGAAACAGAACTTTTTACAGTCGTTCTCATTGGTCAGTCAGATCCTATGAATAAGGCCGGTGTTGCTGAAGTAAGGTTAAGGACTGATACCGTGAGTATGAAGGGGCTTATACCTGAAGAAATTACAGGATACATAAAGGCCACAATGGGAAAGGTTTTTAACTCTGAATGTCTGCCGCTTATCAAATCGATTCCTGAAGCAAGGAATTATTTAAACTTGCAGAATATTTTAATCTCGGTTCTTGGCAGAGCTGTAGCGAACGGCAGGGAAAAAGCTATAGCTGATGATGTAACCGAGGAACTTGGAATCACGCAGGCGGAGGCCGTAAAGCAGGCTGATATTCATACTGTTGATACTAACAGTCAAAAGGGCTCTGGCTCAATCCGCGCGGTTCTGGCCAGGCATTAAAAAAAAATAGCAACGGAGGGTATAAATGAGAAGACATCCAAGAATCACCTTAAAAATATTACAGCTTCCTCCTAATGTGAAGAAGCAAGTAGATAACATGTTGAAAAAGGAAGGGTCTGAATATTGTTCATATGAAAAAATATCCGATTGGTTGAAATCACAAGGATATATGGTTGGTAAAAATTCAATCCACCGATATGTCTTGTCTTTAGAAGGGAATAAACACAGCATCGATTCAAGGAAGGTTAGAAGTATAAAAGACCATATTAAAAAGAAAATTAATACTGTGGGCTTACCGGAAAATGAAAGAAAATTTTATTCACTCTTAAATGAGTTAACAGAACACTTTGAGTCTGCGCTGAAGGATAAGTCAGTATTAAAGGAAGAGGACACAATAAAATAAAACCAGTTTGTACCGTCTAGCCACGGCCAGGCGAAAAGGCATCACCTCGGGTGCCCTGTCGGTACATTTTAAAATATCCGAGGAAACAGTAACGAGGGCTGTTATCCGAAATAGATTTTCTATTTTCGGCTAATCAGCCTTTTTTTATGAGCGCTCATATCATCTATTAACTATGTAAATTCAAAAGGAGAAATATTATGGAGCAATTGTTTTGTTCAGATGAGAGAGGCTATGACATGCATAAATGGGCGACGAATATACAAGCTCTTGGAGAGGTTATATCGAACCTGGCTTACTGCGAAGATAAAACTGTACTTGAAAGCTGTGGAGAGGCTTTAGGCGATATTATTTGTGATTATGCAAATGCATTATTGTCTTCTATAGACGAAGCATCCGTGATGCTAACAACCTACTTTAATAAAGGTGAAGTACCTGAAAATACTTTTCTCGACACTATACAGGAGCGTATCGGGGCTATTAAACAGGGAGCCTTTACAGATGATGGAACTAAAAAGCAAATCAAGGAATTAATCTCCAGTATTAAGAACCATTTAAATGAACTTCACGTGACCATGATAATGGGTGTGGAAAGTGAATTAGAAGATATCCTAAGTGTCTTTATGGCGGATTTTCTCAGTCAGCATGAACAGCATAGACATCATAACCAGAGCCATATGATGATGCCAGGCTTGCCATTTTCT
>JASFHE010000813.1:0-3075 GCA_050123415.1 Desulfobacteraceae bacterium
CCCAGTTGATCCACTAGCTGGACATATACCGTGTAGATATTGTCACTAAAAGCTGAAACAGGTGTAAATGTGAGTAGTGATCCTGAGATATCCCAGGATCCTGACACATCAACAGCGTCAATCTTGACTGACCTGGAAGTATTTGCATCACTTAACCCTGATGTGGCTTCGGTGTAATTAACAACAATACTTTCAGGGATGTTATTAATAAGGCTATTATGAGCGGGAGTTATGCCTGTAACAACAGGCGCGACAGAATCAACCAGGATATCAACATACTCGGGGAGCCCCCTGTTGCCTGCAGCATCCTCCAGAAGAATTTCGATGGTATTATTACCCTGGTTCAGGACAAGGTCAACAGACCAGTCACCTGATCCAAGCCCTATCCTTAATGTGTTATTTATCCAAACACTTGTGTTATTCTCACGTGTTCCGGTTATTGTAATATTTGTATTATTTGACCTGTTTTCAAAGGGCCTTGCCTGTATTAATCCGCTGGTAATCATGCCGCCTGTTATTGTTGGTTTTCCGGGCGCTGTTCCATCAACCGTAAAAGTAAAACTGTAGGACTGGCTATTTCCGGACATGTCCGTAGCAACAAAAGATACAGTATATGTATCATCAGCTAACGGGCCGTTATCAGGAGTAAAGGTGAATATATCACTATTTTCAGTAACCGTTCCTGCGATTTGTTCGGAAGCGCTGTTTACAACAGAAAAACTGGAGATTACTGAAGCATCATCTACTGTACCGTATTGATCAAAAAGAGTTACCTGTATAGTTGACGCACTTGTTACTGTAGAGCCATCAACAGGTACTGCGGCGTTAAATTGAGGTGGAGTGGGATCAATTATATTTGGAAGACTTTCGGAACGACTGTTGTTGGTATCTGAGTCTTCAGTTACCACGCCGGCACTGTCAGCTATAACTTCAATAGTGTGATTCCCTGTAGTTGATGTCCAGGTCCGAGTAAGCTGTATCGTTTCTCCGGACGCCATTACAGATGTCACCTGCCGGGTTCCTATACTCGTTCCGTCCAACCTGAAGTCAACGTTAAAAGAATCAACCACAGGGCCTGATCCGTTGTTTTGCACTGTTGCTGTAAAGGTGACTGCCTGAGAAACATTTATAGTTTCAGGAATCCATGTAATATCATTGATAATAAGATCAGGAGGAAGACCAAGGGTTGTAAAGTGCCAGACAGGTCCGCTTGTTTCTCCTCCGGCATCATCCCTTGATACAATCTTCCAGTAGTAGGTAATACCCTGATCAAGGTTCGGCATATCATAACTTGTGCTTGTGTGGGAATCGACAACTTTTGTTAAACTCCCTTCTTCTGTACCCAAATAGATATCATATACTAATGTATCCCATGGATTCGGGTCTCCACCAACCCAGCTTAGGGTGACTGAAATCGGTGTTCCTTCATCCATTACCGGCACACGTGTTGCACCGTTCGATGGTGTGGGAGTCTTGGGCGTATATGGAGGAGTGTTGGTTGGCGGAGAGTTAACACATCCGCTCTCTTCTGTTAGCCAGGGATCATAATCCATGTTGCCATATACTAGATCACCTGTTAAATTTGGACCATTGGGGTCTCCCCACCAGTTATTCTCAGCATTTACACTGTTACTACCTCCGTTGTTATAAACGCCGTAGTTCTGGTTTCTTAGGAAATTATTGTTATTAACATTTGGTCTTGCATTATTGACTGTATAAATACCATATAGATTATCTTTTAAGTTGTTACATTTGATATTTACGCCATTGCATCCTGAGCTGTTAACGTAAACACCGGCACTGCTGCTGTTTTGTATAGTATTATACTGAATAGTAGGTTTAGAATTTTCCAGATAGATATTTGCATTATGCTCAGCCCCTGCGTACTCCACAATACAATGTTCCAATCTGGACGCACTGTCATTGGTATAATCTCGAAAATAAATTCCTCGCCAGTCTCCAGCGCCAGGAGTCGTAACATTTGAAGTAAATATTATTGGGTCTTCTTCAGTCCCCTGAGCAAAAAGAGCACCATAATCGTCACGGTATCCAACATACATGCCTGCGCCGGAGTTAAATTTAACTTCCACTCCGGGTTCTATCGTTAACGTCGCTGTTGAAGTGTAGTTGGGATATGCAACTGTTATATTTCCGGTTACTATGTAAAGTGGAGTCTCATTCGACCACACTGTATTTTGATCAATTCTATCTTCGAGGATTACCATACCCCGGATGCCGCTTCCTGAATATACATTATCATGTACATTCATTCTTGCACCAAGACGCATCGCATATGACCCATAATCTGAGATTGTATTATAGCTTATATGTGGTATCGGCCCATTATCATTGGCATAAATAGCATATGATCCGCTGTTTGATATTGTATTGCCATAACCTTCCCCACCTATGGCTGGATTTGATGAACCAGCTAAAAATATACCATTGGCACTGTTGTTACTGATTATACAGTTCCGGATTGGTGAAGAGGAGTTGGAAAGATATAGACCATTCGTGCTGCTGTATTGGATTACACTGTTAAGTATAGGAACATTAACACTATTGAGAAATATCGCAGAACTGTCTTCAGATCCCGCGTACTCCACCACACAATGCTCCAATCGCGATGCGCTGGCATTGGTATAATCTCGAAAATAAATTCCTCGCCAGTCTCCAGCGCCAGGAGTCGTAGCATTTGAAGTAAATATTATTGGGTCTTCTTCAGTCCCCTGAGCAAAAAGAGCACCATAATCGTCACGGTATCCAACATACATGCCTGCACCGGAGTTAAATTTAACTTCCACTCCGGGTTCTATTGTCAACGTCGCTGTTGAAGTGTAGTTGGGATATGCAACTGTTATATTTCCGGTTACTATGCAAAGCGGGGTTTCATTCGACCATGTTGTATTTCTATCAACTCTATCTCCTAAAACTACTATACCCCTGATACCACTTCCCGAATATACATTATCATGCACATTCATTCTTGCACCCAGGCGCATCGCATATGACTCATAATCTGAGATAGTATTGTAGCTTATATGTGGTATCGGCCCATTATCATTGGCATAAATC
>JASFHE010000814.1:0-3075 GCA_050123415.1 Desulfobacteraceae bacterium
TAATTCTCTTATCTCTATATTATCCAATCCAAAACTGGAAAATATTGAAAAAATAGTCACATAGCTGATTACATAGTTCATCAGCCCGTACTGCTCCGGGCCTAAATAACGCGCAACTAAAATACCAACGAAAAGTGCGCCTAGCATATTTATTATTTTTCCAATTACCGCCCAATAAACATTTTTAACAACTTTATGTTTATTTGATGAAGGTGAAAATTTGGAATATATATTAGAAAATAATAGCATTAAATTTTAAATAAATTGCTTACATAATTAGGTGGTGCTGTAAGGTAAGGAAGGCTTTGAGTGAAAAATAACAGTCTCATTAGGTTAACCAGGTTAACCCATTTTAAAATTTGGCTTTTTCCATCACACGGAGATATCTCTTTTTATAGGCAATATTAAACAGGATTTTATGAATAAAACTGAAGCTTTTATTCCACTCTCCTGAGATATCCTTACGGTAAAATGCATACCCTCTCTTTTCATTAACGGTTTTGAGTGAAACCAACAGGGTAAGACCTTCATTATTGACAAACCTTATTAAAAGCTGGAGATCATTAGAACCAGAGGTCGGAGATCAGAAGCCATTAAATACAAGAAGTCAGGACTTAGAAGGTTAGAAGATCAAATTCCAGATGTCGGAGATCAGAAGTCAGATGTCTGCAATTATTTAAAACCAGATAAGAAGAAGTGTAGGATATTAGAGGTTTAGTTTTTTTTAAATCACGATACTTGATACAGGATTCTTGACACCAAGAAAACAAAAATCCTAAGTCATTAAAGACTAGAGATCAGACCCTAAACAGAGACTCCTCAACGGTTTCCTGAACTTGAAGGGGAACAAAATATGAAGAATCGTAAATATTGATGTGGAAAAGTTTTTCGCTTGGTGGAAACGGCACCTGAAGGTTTCCCGTCTGATTGCCAGAAGTGAGTGCGGATTAATGGTACAAATCCTTGCTGGGTTAATTACTTTCTTGTTACTTGTCATTTACTGCCGTGAACAGCACAACGAGAAGGTCTCAATAAAAAGAGTAAGAGAGCTTCGAATTAATATATAAAATGAAATTCGATTGGCATCAAGTAACATGGGCGAATCACAACAATTTGTTTGCGTCGAAAAATCTGAGCCTTATGTCAGTCCTTAACCGGAAATTACTGAGTTAAATTAAGTTTAAAAATTTAAATAGTTGAAACCAAATAAGAATCAGTACAAAGTTATTTGATAGCTGGTCTTGAATTATACCAGTTTTCCAGTTTAATATTTTTTAATTTTTTAAAATCAGAGACGTTTCTTGTCACAAGGATCAAATTATTTATGATCGCTATTGAGGCTATCTGTCCATCAACAAAGGCGGGTGTAACACCTTTTAGTGTTAGCCTTGCCCGTTCTTCGGCATGAAGTTCCGCTGAATTCTCATTATATGGCAGAATCGGAATTGATTTAATAACAACATCATTTAGAAAAGAGGAAATAATTTTCTTTTTCCTGGACTGTGGAAGCAGTCTGCAGCCATATTGAAGTTCATGCCATACAGGTGAAGCTGTAACAATTTCATCCCCATGTTTTTCAAGCATATCCATTACATTTTTATCAGGATCTTTTTTTACCGCCTCTGAAATAACATTTGTATCCAGGAGATATTTCATTACTCGAACTCTACCTTTCTCCCGGCATCAGTATCTCTTAAATTATCAAAGTCTGAGTCATTAATATCTATACTTTCTTCTTTTATACTTTCTCTGAATTTCAACAGAGCCTCTCTAAAGCCGGCACCTTTATCATTGAGCCGATCATACTCTTTTATAGACAACAGGACAGCTACAGGTTTTCCTCGTCTTGTGAGTTTAATTTCCGGACCATTTTCTACACGATGTATTATGGCGGGTAATTTGTTTTTTGCTTCGGCTATTGAAAATTCATTCTGCATGTTATGTAATCCTTATTTTTATTAACTGAAAGGCATTATAGCTATTTACATGGCTATTTTCAAGTTTTTTGGATTGCAAACAACAGAAACCAACAGGATCAGACCTTCATTATTGACAGATTTTGAGACCGGAAGTCTTAAGATCACTAAATCAGAAGGTAGGAGCATCAAAAGGTTTGAAGCTTAGTCTTAAAAAGCGGTTAAAAGAGCTAAAAAAGTTAAATCAGATTTAAAAAGGCCGTTTATTATGACATCTGATCCCTGTACCAACCGTATGCCGATTTAATTCCATCGCTCAATGCAATCGATGCTTTCCAGCCCAGGTTATTAAGCCTTGTTACATCCAGCCTTTTTAACATGGTCCCGTCCGGTTTTGCTGCGTCCCAGGATATTTTAATATCCGCTCCAACGACATCCTTTACCAGTTCGGCCAGTTCTTTAATCGTTGAGTCTTCTCCCGTGCCGATATTAACGATTTCACTATCATCATAATTGTTCATTAAAAACACACATGCATCGGCAAGGTCATCCACGTGTAAAAATTCACGCCTGGGAGTTCCGGTGCCCCACAGGGATACGGATAAAGGCTGAAGGTTGAAGGCTGAGGGCTGATAGTTCCGGGTAAGGCCGAGAGAGGCTTTAATATCATCTGGTATAGTACCGAATCTTTGTTCATCCTTTTGAATGCCTTCCATATCTCCCTGAAGAGCCAGTTTAGCAAGATGAAACTTTCTGATCATTGCAGGGAGCACATGGGAATTCATAAGATCAAAATTGTCACCGGGGCCATAGAGATTCGTGGGCATTACACTTATATAATTAGTCCCATACTGTCTGTTATATGACTCACACATCTTTATTCCCGCGATTTTTGCTACAGCATACGGCTCATTGGTAGGTTCCAGATAGCCTGAAAGCAGATGCTCTTCTTTCATGGGCTGTGGGCAGTCATTAGGATAAATGCATGAACTACCCAGGAACAGGAGCTTGGTCACATTGTTTAGATATGCTGCATGGATCACATTGTTTTGGATACAAAGATTGCTGAATATAAAATCTCCCGGATAAGTATTATTGGCATGTATACCACCAACCGTGGCAGCAGCCAGGAATACATATTCCGGTTTTTCCCGGTTGA
>JASFHE010000815.1:0-3068 GCA_050123415.1 Desulfobacteraceae bacterium
TGATTAAATCAGGCAGGGGCGCAGTAAGCAATACCCCCTTGATTCATAATAAAAAGAAACGTTCCTGCAGATCATGCAAAAACAATGGGACATGTAAAGGAGTGCGTTCCTGCATAGCGAACTTTGCGTAAAAAAACGCAGCAGCTAATCCAGTCTGGCCAGTTTATCCCCCTTTTCCAGGGAGGCATACAGGATTTGAAGGTCTCTTTTTACCTGAAAAAATCTTTCCAGTTCCTTTCCCTTAAGTGTCCTGCCCGGTGGAGTTTTTAGAGACGCAGGGTTTATGTTCTTACCCCGATGATGAACTTCATAGTGAAGATGCGGACCTGTTGAAAGCCCCGTGGAACCCACATAGCCAATGATCTGTCTCTGTCTGATCCTGACCCCTTTTCGAATGCCTGAGACAAATTTACTCATGTGGCCGTAGACTGTCTGGTACTCGTTGGCATGGCGGATACGTATATAGCTTCCATAACCACTTTTTCGCCCGGCATATTCAATAACACCATCCCCTGCGGCCATTATAGGGATTCCGGTGGGCGCGGCAAAATCCAGGCCCTTGTGCATACGGCTGTAGCCCTTTATAGGATGACGCCTCATACCATAGCCTGAACTCAGTCTTGCCCTGTCAATGGGAGTAATCATCAGGATCTTATTAACCGACTGGCCTTTTTCATTAAATAAATCTACCTCGCCGTCAGCGGTCTTATATCGGTAGATGGTCAGGGTCCTGCCGCTGACCGTAAGTGATGAGAATAATATTGCCCCTCCTCTGACGTAATTTCCATTTTTATCTACCTTCTTCTCATAGATTGCCTCGAATTTATCTCCCCGCTGAATGTCCCTCTGAAAATCCACGTCATAGGAATAAGCCCTGATCATCTGGATGAGGACGTCAACAGGCATACCGGCTTCAATGGCGGCGCTGTACAGGGTTGAGCTTATTTCTGCCCTGGCCTGGACCGGCATTGTATCAGGTTCATACATTATCTCCAGTGTTTCACCTGAGAAAGCTGAAATGCCTTTTTGTTCTATTACAGGCTCAGGCAGCTCCTGTACATGTGACTCATTGGATTCCTTAACAGGAGATACATGTAACTGGGATCCAATAACTATCCGGTCCCGGAACAGTTTTAAATTTAAACAGGAAAGGGAAAACAGTAACAGTGCAACAATAAGAAAAGTCAGGAACCACAGGATCTTTCTTTTACTGTATCTCAAGTTACCGCAAGAACCCATTACAGACAGAGCATGGTCAATAAGCATATAGCAGCCTTTCGGGGAAAGTCTCCGGCTCTTTAATACAAACTGATGGAAAAGTAAATAAAAAGATACTCAAAGGTGGATACTGATCTGCCAGGAAAAGGGATACATCCGGTGGGACAATCATTCAGATTGTGCAACATGATATTATATATTTGATAAATTATTGACACAAAAAAGCATCTTACATATATTCAGTGTATTAATCTGATTACCTCGTCACAAAACATTTTCAGTCTTTATCATAACGCCTGGGGGACGTTATAGCCCGAATTATAAAGTTTTATTTGATAACGCTGCTCATTCTGTTTCTTTGTATTTCTTCTATTATTCAGGAGTAACTAAAGGGAACCGTAACCAAATTAACTAAAGGAGGTCAATAACATGGAAGGACGTAGAGAGAATTATAAGACAGAATACAGGAATATCACCATTAGAACCACAGACGGCACAACTTTGACTGGAAGAATAAATATAGGCATCAAAGAGAGAGTATCTGACCTGTTCACCAAGACTGAGAAACCATTTATTATTCTTCTCAATACGGAGCACAGTGATGGTTCCGAAAAGGTGCTAATTATAAATAAAGACCATATTATATGGGCTGAACCGGAAGAGGAATAAACCATCATCCCTTTGATTTTCTACAGTGAATTACTTGATATTAATTTCTAAAGAGGAGGAACAGATGACCGATAAGAAGGAAATAAACGACGGGATTTTATTCAGAATGTTTCAACCGGAGCGGCAGGAATAGCTTTTGCCAGTGTGCTGTCTACACTTACAGCTTCCGTTCCTGCGCATGCTCAGCAGCCGGACTATTACAAAAAGATGAACATGAGTAAACTGGAAAATGCAGTGAGGGAGCCCAATGTTGTCGAATTCAAGCCGTGGAAATCAATACACGATACGATACCTCCCCAATGATCACCGCATGGGGTTCCGGGGATATTCCCGAATCCAGGCTGGCAATAGGATTTGCATATATCACCAAACCTGATACCCTTGGCGCCTCGGCAACCAGAGGACCGGTCATAAGGATCAGATGATTTTGAGGATCGAATGCACCGGTTTGAGACATCACCCTTTCCCGGAAAATTCTCGATGCGATCCCCCGGCCGCCAATATATTTACCGCTGTATTTCTGGGTGTCAATTTGACAGGTCTGTGCAGTATTCAAGTCTACATCAGGGATCTTACCTGTCCAGCCGTACATGAATAACTCCTTTTTTTCAAAAAAATAAAAGGGGCATGTTATGGATCATGAATAGTACAAGATGAGACAGGTTATCATTTATCATATATCTTTTTTTATATTGCATGTAGATATAATAATTGCTAATAATCTGTCAAGAAAACTGGCAAACTGTGTCAGGCCGTAACTCCTGACAGCTTTATTTTTTATTATTAATCAAAGAAGGAGAATCTACATGAAATATTTAAAAACCATAATATTATCTTTACTGCTCTGTTTTGTCTTTCCATTAATATCAAATGCTGATCAGCTTGAGGACGCCAGCGCCGCCATCAAGAATGAAGATTTTAAAAAGGCCTATGAATTACTTCAACCTTTGGCTGAACAGAATAATACAGAGGCACTGACTCTTCTGGGCGCCCTGTATATAAATGGAGAGGGAGTCGAAAAAGATTATAATAAAGGTATATCATTAATAATGAAGGCCGCAACTCAGGGATATAAACCTGCCAGGGTGCAGGCGTTAAAGCTGTGTATGGACCTTGGGAAACAGGGCGATACAGGAGCAATGTATAATGCCGGATATATGTGTCTTAACGGCTGGGGAGGG
>JASFHE010000816.1:0-3058 GCA_050123415.1 Desulfobacteraceae bacterium
AATACGGTGTAACTCTGAGCCGGATAAAATCACTTGGGTTCAGCGCTATGATGCACGGTTATATGGTTTTTAACAGGAAAGGAAACCTGCTCACACCTTTCAGGACCTGGCGCAATAATATAACAGGACCTGCCTCTAAAGAACTTACCGATATTTTCAACTACCCCGTTCCACAGCGATGGAGCATTGCCCATCTCTACCAGGCTGTTCTGAACGGCGAGGAGCATGTTAAGGATATCTCATTTATAACCACACTGGCCGGTTTTATTCACTGGAGATTAACCGGACAGAAAGTGGTCGGGATTGGAGATGCCTCCGGGATGTTTCCCATAGACCTTGTAACAAAAGACTTCAACATGAACATGTGCGGCCTGTTTGATAACCATATAAAAGATAGAAATTTTGGATGGAAGCTCAAAGAAATCCTTCCGGAAGTGTTGTGCGCAGGAAAGAATGGAGGTTTGCTGACAGATGATGGGGCCCTTTTGCTTGACCCGTCCGGCACACTGAATGCGGGTGTTCCTGTCTGTCCGCCCGAGGGTGACGCGGGTACCGGAATGGCAGCCACCAACAGTGTGGCCGTCAGGACCGGAAACGTATCAGCCGGGACATCGGTGTTTGCAATGATCGTCCTGGAAAAGGAACTGAAAAAAGTACATCATGAAGTAGATCTGGTCACGACCCCGGACGGGAATCTTGTAGGTATGGCCCACTCCAACAACTGCAGCTCCGATTACGATGCCTGGATCAATCTATTCGGAGATGCCTTAAACACCCTTGGTCAAGAAGTATCAAAACCTGTTCTATACGACACCCTGCTCGAGCAGGCCCTCAAGGGAGAACCTGACTGCGGGGGCCTGTTGAGTTACGGGTATGTATCCGGCGAACACATTACCGGATTCACCGAAGGCCGCCCACTGTTTGTCCGCTCCGCTGAAGGACGATTCAACCTGGCCAATTTTATGAGAGTTCATCTGTTCACCGCCCTCTGTGCCCTGAGGACAGGGCTTAATGTGCTATTTAATGAAGAAGGCGTAAAAGTGGATGAGATAAGGGGACACGGCGGTTTTTTTAACTCAGCGGAAGTAGGTCAAAAAATCATGGCAGCAGCAACAGGAACTCCTGTTTCAACACTGAAAACCGCGGGAGAAGGTGGGGCCTGGGGAATGGCACTGCTGGCAGCCTTTATGGTTCGAAAAGATAAAAGTGTTACCCTGCCGGATTTCCTCTCACATGTTTTTGAAGGCAGCATGCAGAAGGCTGTTAAGCCGGATACTGAAGACGTAAAGGGTTTTGAAAAATTCTTTGAACGCTACCATAAAGGCCTGGCTATAGAAAAGGCAGCTGTAGCACATATGTAGAGTCAGGCTGAAACCCGATGCTGTTGAATTAAGCATAATATTTTTAGAAAAGATGAACTTCCAACGTTCAACATTCAACATCCAGCATTCAATGAAAGGTAAAATACATTGTCTTTATCAGGCTTTTTTTCTCGTTCCTACGGTCCTCCGTGGGAACTTCGTCTTCAGACGCTCTGCGTCGTTTTAAGATGTCTATACAATCAAGCATTTTGAATTAATCTAAACAAACCTACAAAGACTCCACATTCCTTATTCCTCCACAATCTTTAAAAAATAATATTTATTTGCATCCAAAATAAGACTTGATTGCATCTATATAAACAAGAAATACTTAACAAATTTTTTATATGGAGGTGTTTTCATGTCAAATATAGTTATTGGCATTACCTTTTGGATAGTAATAGGTATAATAACAGTTGCATCATTATTGCTTTCCTACTTAAAAAACCTGGAGTTTCAAAAAACAATTCGCTTTGCTATTGATAAAGGAATTCAGCTTGACTCGAAATCGATAGAAAATCTTATAAGAAAAAAGACCGGAAAACCCATGGACTATTACATATCTGGAATCCTTTGCTTTTCATGTTTTATCGGCCTTTTATTTTTGAGTCCTTATATCTCAAAAATTGAGCATAAGGTATATTCCCCTATTATAGGATCCGGGATACTTGTTGGAGTAATTGGTATCGGCCTTGCATTGTGCGGCTTTCTTTTAGAGATGAAAGAAAAGAAAGAGAAAAAAGGCGACTAACAATAGTGAATCTCTCAAAAAAAATAACTTCCCGGGAATCAGCAACTGAAATAACTCTGTCTGCCCTGGCCATATCCGGAGATAACACGGCCTTTGAAGAACTGGTAAGGCGCAGGCAGGGAGCAATAAGAGGTCTGATGAGGCAACTAACCGGGGACACAACAATCGCAGACGATCTCTCTCAGGAGGCCTTTTTTCAGGCATGGAAAAAGATTCGCTCATTAAAAAAACCGGGAGCTTTCGGCGGATGGATAAGGCAAATAGCAATAAATATATTTCTTCAGTATATCCGCCGCGATAATCGAAATAAGATCACATACACTGAATCTTTGCCGGACACAACAGTTGATCGGAAAGATCCTTCGGTTAGTGTAGATATTGAAGCCCTGAAATGGCTTGAGCCAAATGAACGTTTATGTGTTGTTTTATCTTACAAAGAACGACTCAGCCACAGGGAAATACATAATATTACAGGGCTTCCCATAGGAACAATCAAGTCCCATATTAACAGAGGTGCGTTAAAACTGCGCAAACATCTGGCAGATTACAGGACAGGTAACCAATGAAAAATAAAAATGAAATAGATCTGGCACGCTTATTTGCAGATATCAGTGAACCGACATACGACGATGATTTCACTAAAAAAGTTATAGAAGAAATAAACAGGCGGCAGCACAGAAATTTTATACTAAGGGCATCATTCATCCTGGTTGGAATTCTCATCCTGGCAGTAATCACACCATGGTTAATAAGGCAAACAGGTTTTATCATGGCCAATACAAGTTCATTTATAAATGTAATTACTGAAGTATGTCTTTCCCCTGCAGGCTGGGTTATAAGTAGTATGGTGTTGCTGTATTCTATCCTGAAAACCCGCTTAAGCAGCCACTAACCTTCAAGTACCCTGGGGCACCTCTGTTTCCTAAAATAATGCCCCATGTCGTTG
>JASFHE010000817.1:0-3057 GCA_050123415.1 Desulfobacteraceae bacterium
TTGGGCGATACCCTGCTGTAAGAGATTGAGCGCTGGCTTACAGCACATATGATTGCTTGCACGAGAGAAAGGACGGCATTGAAAGAAGCCGCCGGGGGCGCCTCTATTACATATACAGGGAAATATGATAAAAATTTATCATCTACACCGTACGGGCAGATGGTCATGACATTGGATACTACAGGGGCTATGTCGGCCTTGGGCGGGAAACAAGCAAGTATTACAGCGATACAAAGTTTTGAAAATTAATGGCAATAGATAAATTCATAGAAAAAGTTTGTGTACAAACTGCCGTATATTGGGGCAATCCGCAACCCGATGGCTACGGGGGGGAGACTTTTGATACCCCTGTAGAAATAAATTGCCGATGGGAGGATAAGGAAGAATTATCACGGCAAGATATTGCCCGTGATTTTATTTCAAAATCGGAAATATTGCTAACACAGGATGTTAACGTAGGAGGATGGCTATATTTAGGTGAATTGACTGATTTAGATAGTAACCCGGATAATCCGAGAGAGATTGAAGGGGCATACATTATAGGTCGATTTGATAAAGTACCTATGATCTTTTCAACTACGATTTTTGTCCGTAAAGCTTATGTAGGATGGCAAAGGGGCGGGTAAAAGTAGAAGGGTTTGATCAGGTAAAAAAGAATTTAAACAGTGAAATAAAAATGATTAAAGGGCGTACATTAAAAGGTTTGATAGAGGCTCAAATTATCTTAAGGAGGAGCATGGAAACAACATCCCCTACAGTCCCTGTTGATTTACGTAATCTTGATCATTCCTATTTCTGTGTTACTTCTACCGGTTCGACGACAACAGGCAATTCACCTTCTTTTGAAGGTAATCAGGCAAGCGAGCTGCGTGTAGATCATGAGCAGGTATTAGCTTCAGCCAAAGGGATTGCAATGAAAAAACAAAAGCCATTGGTTGTCATAGGCTTTTCGGCAAATTACGCTGCTTTCGTACACGAAATGGGAGATGACGTAAACTGGTCTAGGCCGGGTTCAGGTGGTAAATTTTTTGAAAAAGCTTTAGATCGGAATAAAAATAAAATATTACAAATAGTTGGTAAAGAATCCAGGATAAAATGAATTCGGCAAGTGAGGACATAAAAGACATGTTATTAGACGACAGTTCGCTGGGATTGGTGTTCGCTACAAATTTGTTTATTGCAAAAATGCCGTCAACACGCACAGATTGCGTTGTGCTTGTAGATACTGGCGGTTCACCTGACGTAACATTGGATAACATAAAGTTTTATAATACTTCCCTCCAGATACGTGTCCGGCATACGTCGTATACGGATGGTTGGGAATTGATCAATAATATAGTGGGCTCCCTTCTTGACCGGGTACAAGAAACGTGGAATGGAACGCTATATTCAGCAATCGTTCTCTCCTCCGAGATTGCACCCCTCGGATCGGATGACAAAGAACGACATTTATTTAGTGTTAATTTAAATTTGAAAAGGAGGTAAAAAAATGAGTGATGCTTTTAGTGGAATTGGAACGTCATTTAAAAGATGGGATTCTTCCTCTGCCGTAGCTGATTGGGTTGCGCTTGCAGAAGTTAATTCTATTTCGGGGCCTGGGATGTCCCGTGAGACTATTGATGTTACCAGTCTTGATTCAACAGGAGGATATCGAGAGATAATTGGTGCACTGAGAAGCGGAGGCGATGTATCGCTTTCGATGAATTTCACAAGGACGAATTATGAATTGATGAAAACCGATTTTGAATCGAATACTTTACAAAATTATCAGATTGCATTACCCGATACTGATAATACCTGTATTGAATTCACGGCCTTGGTAATGGAACTGCCTTTGTCAATTACCGTAGATGATAAAGTTACAATTGATGTAACGATTACAATTAGCGGTCAACCGACTGTATCATCTGGTGGAAGTGACAGTATATAAGGCATTTTTTACGGCTCTAATCATGGGTCTTTTTACTATTTTATTAATCAAATAAATTGTATAAAAATGGGATTACTGAACAAAAAATTATTACTGCAAAAAGACACTTTGCAGATAAAAAAAGTAGAACTTGGGGGAGATGATTACGTTTTTGTCAGGGAAATGACAGGTCGTGAACGGGATAATTTCGAACAATCATTGATGAAGGAAGTCCGCGATACGAAAGGCCGTAGGGACTATCAAAGTAACCTGCAGGATTTTCGCGCGAAAATAGCTGTAAATACTATTTGTGATGAAAATGGTTCCCTTATCCTTTCTATGTCGGATTATGAAATGTTATCAAAAAACATGAGTGCTTCTAAATTGCAGCGCATTGTCGATGAGGCTCAGGGTCTAAATAAGATAACTGATGAGGATCGGGAGGAGATGACAAAAAACTCCTCCGGCGGCCAAGCCGCCAATTCTACTTCCGGCTCTGCAAAGAATTAGGTTATCCGCATCCTGATTTTTTGTTAGATATGCTAACGTCAAAACAGATAACGGAATGGGAGGCCTTCGACCGGATTGACCCAATCGGGGATTGGAAATATAATTACTATTTTGCCAAGCTTATATCCGTTGTCGTAAATATTGCAAGATGCATGGTACCCAGAAAAAAGGGTTCTACCCCTCCGAAAATGACAAATCCACAGGATTATATCGATCAATGGTATAATGACGAGGATAATAGGACAGGTGGGGAGGTACAGAAGCAAACTGCAGAAGATATGATCAATATTTTCAAAAAAATGGGGCTAAAGAAAGGACGGGTCAAAAAACCTATTGTCAATAAAAAACGACAAAACCAGAATAAATGAACATAGGTGAATTAATTGCAACAATGGGGGTCGATACTACGGGATTGATACAAGCCCGCAGGGATATGGACAGATTAGAGCAGAACGTGGAAAAGCGGGTAAATTCTATCAACGCCCGTATGCAAACGATAGGGAAAGCTGCGCAGAGGGCGGGAAAGAATATGACACGTTATCTTACCCTGCCCCTTACGCTTGCCGGGGGGGCTGCTTTTAAGTTATATAAAGATTTTGATTCATCTATGACAAAGATCGTGTCACTCGTTGGGGTTG
>JASFHE010000818.1:0-3053 GCA_050123415.1 Desulfobacteraceae bacterium
GGCCTGTGAGGTTGCATGTCCGGAAGACTGTATTAATGTAATCCCTAATATTCCGGCACCATTACGGTCATCTTTCTGAGGGGATTTTTAAAAATAGGAGAAATATAATGCCTGATTTAAATAACACCAGAGAATTCCTGTCTGCAGATGTGCTGATAATAGGAGGCGGTATAGGAGGCCTAGCTTCCGCAATAAGAGTAAAGGAAGAAAACCCGGAATGTGATGTGCTGATTGTTGAGAAACAGACAGCGGGGTGGGCGGGAAAAGCAACAAAGATAGGCGGTATACTGGCTTTCCTGGGTCCGGATAATAATGCTGATGAGTTTATAGATTTCCAGGTGCGCACATCGGGGTTATACCTGAATGATCAGGAGTTACTGTCCAGATATGTCAGGGATACCTATAAGGCAATTGAGCAGTTTGCCGAATGGGGTAACAAGCTCGCTAAAACCCCGGATGGCAGCATGCTTTCATTCCCTGCAATGTTTGCTCCCGAGTATTCCTCTACATTTATAGATATAGATATGATGCTGCCCATGCGCGCAAAAGCTAAAAAGATGGGGGCAAGGATAATTAACAAAATTCATGTAGTTGATCTTTTAACGCAGGATAATCGTGTGGTCGGGGCAGCCGGTTTTAATATTATTGACGGCCATCTTATTACTGTTAACGCAAAAGCTACCATACTGGCAAACGGGAGCTGCGGATACAAGGTAAGGCGTTTCTGGTCTGCTGGCACCGGCGACGGTATAGCGGCAGCATACAGGGCCGGGGCTGAAATGAGAAATGCTGAATACGGGAATCTTTACGGGCACACTGTGTTTCAGGCAACTGACAGCGGTATGGTGGGTTCCGACTTTCTGGTAAACAAACTGGGTGAAAACCTTGCTCAGAAATATATGCCTGACAGGGGACCTGCCGGAGTTTTTTTACCTGTCAAACTGGCAGTCGGCCTTGAAAAGGAAGTTGCCGAGGGCAGGGGACCAATTTATTTTGCCCCTCCCAAATCAATGCCTCCGCACGGTTTTTCTACCGGTCTCCCCAAAATAGAAAAATGGCTGCAAAAAATAGGAAATAAAGAAAAGGAATTTGGTGTATCAAGGGACTCAAAACCTGAAATAGCAGTACCGCTGCATGGCGAGACATCCTGTGTAAAGGTCGACTATGATATGAAAACCAGCCTTGAAGGCCTCTGGGCAATTGGGGATACAAGCTATGCCGGTTCTGCACTTGCAGGAGCTGTCGCTTCCCCGCCCGGTGTATGCCCGGGATCCGGAATCATGTACGCAGTCATAAGTGCCAGTTGGGCCGGTGAGTCTGCAGCAGGTTATGTTTCGGGGGAATCCGCTGTTGATCTTAATGATATTGATCTGGATAAAATAGAGGACAGGATCTATGCACCAATGCAGGATAAAAACAGTTTCTTACCTCAGGAAGCCATATCACTTCTGGGGGATGTGACAGCTCCAATGAAATACAATCTGCGCAGAAGCAGGGAACGTCTGGAAGAGGCGCTTGCTGTAGTCGAATCTCTTAAGAATAATCTTGACGGTCTGCATGCAAAGGACCTTCATTATTTAAGCAAATGCCATGAAGTAAGGAGCATGACATTATGTGCTGAATTAACCTTCAGGGCAGCACTTATGAGGACTGAGAGCAGGGGATTCCATTTCAGGGAAGACTTTCCAGACCAGGATGATAAAAACTGGCTAAAATGGATAATCATTAAAGATGGTGAAGGAGAGATGAAACTTTCAACTCAGCCTGTTCCTGTTAATAAATATAAAATCAGGCCGGATGACAGTCATTAAAATTATAAAGGAGATTAATAATGAAAAAACTAATGATTGCATGGACAATATGTTTTGCTCTGATAATGGTATTTTGTGGAATTACCGCAGCAGATGCACAAAATTCACCGGATAAAAGTATCGCAGGAGAATGGCAGGCAACCTTTAATACACCGATTGGTGCCATGAACTGTCATTATACATTTAAAGTCACGGGTAAAGTACTCACCGGAAGTGTTGTCGCTGAAATGAGCGGGAATAAAAGTGAAAGTGAAATAACAGAAGGAAAAATAGATGGAGATAAGATCACTTTCGTATGGGTATATAATAATGATGTTCAAATGTCATCCTCGGGTAAACTTGCAGGAAATGAGCTTAAAATAACCCGTCAGGCAGGCAGTTATGGAACCGAAGACGCTGTAGCAACCAGGATACCGGATAGTAAAAAGAAACAGTAGGAGACATTACATTAAAAGACTCGGATATCCTTCTGTTTAGACCTCACGGATATGTAAATGAAAAATTAAAAATAAAGGCCGAGATAAGGTGGTTATCTTGGCCTTTCAGTTAAAGAACCGGTCAAGGCACCACACTATTTTTTCTGTCGATACCAATCCTCATCGCCATATAATTCTTCAGTACATTCAGGGCAGATTCCGTGACTGAAGAGCGCCTCCGAATGTTCAGCCAGGTATTTTTCTATCTGGTTCCAGTAGCCCTTATCATCCCTTATCTTTTTGCATTTCGCACAGATTGGTATAAAACCTCTAAGTGTCTTTACATTTTCCATTGCTTCACGGAGTTCGGCAATAAGTTTTCTATTCTCATTGTATGCCATCTTCTGGATGGTAATATCCCTTGCTACCAGTACACAAGGGGTCAAATCTGCCTTTGACCTTTGGCGGTTTTATCGAGCAACAAGACAACCCTTTTATTTAAACTCTTATCAAGCCCCATATCCCTCTTTCTTATTGCCTCATTAGTCAATAGCAGACTTGACTCCTTTTTAGTCAATAGCAGACTTGACCCCTTTTCTTTTTTAATAGAGAGGTGTTTTTTCTCTTGACGTACCCTTTAATGGGTGACCTCTTTTAAATAGCAGTTTAAAAATTGAAATCCGGACAAGAATTTTTCTATTTAGCCAAAATGGCAATGTTGCCCAAATGGCTAAATAGAAACATCGAATTAAATTATTCCAATAATAATAGATAGATATAAAAAACGTAGTGGCTAAACACCAATCAAAATAGTGGGCTGTGTTTC
>JASFHE010000819.1:0-3052 GCA_050123415.1 Desulfobacteraceae bacterium
CTTTTTCCATTGCCTCCAATACTCTGCGCCTGCGATAGTAAGCCGGCAACAACAGGATAAAAACAATTAATGCTATGATGATCATTGATGAAGCACTCTTGAACATAGTAGCGTAACCTGACATTTCATATACAGCACTGCCCAGAATAGGCCCGATAAATAAACCAATATCTATGCCTATATAAAGTGTATTGCTGGCGACACTGCGCTTCAGAGGTGTCTCGGACAGTATGCACATGGAATAGAGCGCCGGCTGGAATGAACCGAATCCTGCTGCGGCGATCGCGGCTCCGGCAAGCATCGCTCCGATTGATTTACCTGTTCCGACTATAATAAATGAAAAAGCGAATACTGCCAAAGCAGGGAGCAGAACTCTGGCTAATCCGAATCTGTCGGTCAACCACCCGCTTGCCGGTCTTGAGACTAAAAGAACCAGCGCCAGTACAGTATAGAATGAACTTATTCCTGATATATCCAGTTCTTTTGCAAATTCTACAATGTATACATTGTACAGCGACCATCCCATAAAAATAAAAAACATTACTACTGCCAGTGGTACAGCATGCACAGAAGCAATATTCTTATACCATGCCCCTGTGCTTAATATGTCTTCCTTTGTCTTTTTATCCGGTAAAAGGAGATAACTCGGAATAACACCCAAAACGAGGATTATCATTGAAAAAAGAAAAACACACGTAAAGCCGAAGCTTTCATCTTTTAAATGCGTTCCGAAATTCAGGACATACATTCCTATAGACGGTCCTATTGCCATTGCGATTGAACCGCTTAGTCCGTAAATTCCCATTCCTGATGCCATTTTTTCTTTTGGCAGGTTGTCTCCGGCAAGGGTCATTGTAAGTGACCCGACCAGGGCGTATTGAAGTCCATGAAGCAGCCTGAATACAATGAAGGCTGATATATTGTCAAAAAGTGCATAGCCGATATTTGCTACACCTCCTATAATAAATACCAGTATCATCAGTTTTCGCTTATCAAATTTTGTGATAACCGGGCCTGAGACCGGTCTCATTGAGAGTGCTACGCCAAAAAACAGGCCGGTAAGTAATCCCATAATAAATGCGCTGGCTCCAAGGTGAATAGCATAGGATGCTACAAGAGGATTTATAGAAAAGTGCGCAATACCGAGCATAAAGGCTGTCAATAATATACATATAAAATTACGGTTCCAGATTGTTGCTGTTGATTTTGTTTTTAAATTCTCCAAAAAATTATAACTCCTTTAGTCTATATCCACACCGGCCCAGAATCCACGGAAAACGGCTTCTGTTACATTACCTGCCTTTATGCAGTCTCCTATCTCTATAACTTCCGGTGCGCAGTTGCGAAGACTTTCCGCAACACTCCTGAGTGGCTTCTGCCCCACAGCACAGATAACAGTATCCGCTTTAAACAGATTTTCCTGGCCTTTTTTATCGGTACATACAATCCCTTCATCGGTAATACGAAGCCCGCGCATACCTGTAATACAGGTAACGTGCTTTTCAAGCCGGGCCATTAATAATGGCCTGTAGCGGGGATTTGCGTCAGGACAGACTTTGTCCATCATTTCTATAACTGTCACCTCTTTACGATCCAGGGCAAGGTGAAGGGCTGTTTCGCATCCAACAAGACCCCCGCCCAGTATTGCTACTTTTTGACCGACATCTCCATATTTGTAAGGCAGGTCATTTGCTATAATTACCTTATCGCCTGTGATCCCAGGCAGCGGTGGAACGATGGGCTCTGCCCCTACCGCGACAATAAGAACATCCGGGTTTATACCTTCGACAAAGCCGGGTGTCACCTCAGTATTTAACCGTACGTCAACTCCTGCTTTTTCCATAAGAAGAGCCTTTGTGGATATAAAACTGTATAGATCTTCTTTAAATGATGCTCCTTTAACTGCATTAAGGGCGCCGCCCAGGTTATCGTTTTTTTCGCAGAGCACCACATGATGTCCGCGTTCAGCCGCGGTTGTCGCTGCCTGCATCCCTGCCGGACCACCGCCTGCAACAAGTACTTTTTTAGGCCTGATTGTATTTTTTATAAAATTGGTTTCATATTCACTGCCTATAACAGGATTCAATGCACATATACGCAGACCTGTTGTCATTCTCTCTGCCATACATGCATAGCACCTGTAGCATCGCACTATTTCATCATCCCTGCCCATTAAAGCCTTCTTTGGCAAATAGGGATCTGCAAGCAGGGCCCTTGCCATGACAACCGCATCAGCCTTTCCTGAAGCAATTATATCTTCCATCATTTCAGGTTCGTTCAACGCACCGATTGCAGACACCGGAATGCTGACATGCTTTTTCATTTCTTCGGCATAATGTGCATTTACTCCCCTCTCCATAAATGAGGAAGGATGTGTCCTGTCGAAACTTCCTGTATGGGCACCTGTAGAGACCTGTATCAGGTCAACCTTGTCCTGCACCAGCTTTGCAAATTCAATGGCTTCATCAAAAGAGTAGCCGTCCTCTATGTATTCCTCTGCGCTCATCCTCAGTTCCAGCGGAAATCCGGAGCCGACAACAGACCTGACCCTTTCAATTACTTCAGTTGCAAACCGTGCACGGTTCTCGATGCTGCCTCCGTATTCGTCCGTTCTTTTATTGCTGGATGGCGATAAAAACTGCTGCAAAAGCCAGCCATGCCCTGCGTGTATGAGCAGCATTTCAAAACCTGCTGCTTTACACATGGTCGCGGCTCTTTCGTAGGCATCAAGAATCTTATTTATCATATCCTTTGGCATTTCATGGACTATCTGAAAGCCGTCAACAAATTCATCACTCGGACCATAAACTAACGGATTTTCCTTGCTCGCAAGAGAATGCTTTCCACCATGAGACAGCTCCATGCTGGGGACAGCACCATGGCGCTTTACTGCCCTGGCTGCCATTGCAAGGCTGTCCTTTGCATTGGGCGCATCAATAAGGACCTGTACAGGATAATACCTGCCGGTACTCAGGACAATTAACTCACTGACTGTAACAACCGCCGCCCCTCCCTTTGCGCGAAGTTCGTAAAAGGCAATGGGTTAATTGTC
>JASFHE010000820.1:0-3048 GCA_050123415.1 Desulfobacteraceae bacterium
TTGACAAAAAATATGGAGAATTTAATTATTACTAACCCTGTTTCCGCATGTAGTGTAATGCAAATCTAAGTTGAGACATTGTCCCAGAAACGCGCCGTTACCGATTTACAATTAACTCTTATGCTATCTATGGCAAATAGATACCAATGGACTCCTTGGAAAGCCTTACTGTTAGATGATCCAACACAACATCATGATCTTGTGCATGCATCGTCAGTTTTTGATGTTTTAAGAGATTATATGGTTGACTTGGATTATCAAGTATTGATGAGTACCCACAGCGCCATACAAGCTAATTTTTTTCAGAGGAAACTTGAAAATGAAGGAGTTCCATGTAAAATTTATCAATTAGTTGCTCGAAAAGGTGGTGTGACTGCAGAACGTATGAATTGAGCAAAATAGAATAACAATAAAAGTATACAGAACAATGCTTTCAAAACATAAATATGAAACATTAAACATTTTTATGCCTCCCTATGTTTATGCATCCACTTGGGAAGTAGACCAAAATAACTATTTATAAATACTCAAACCAAGCTGACTCGCTAGAGTTGATAGCTTGCTTATTTTGACTTGTGGATATGAAATTCATTCATACAGCTGATATACACCTAGGAAAAACTTACCGCAATTCACCCGGAGAAGCGGAACGCTATGAAGATTTTTTTCTTTGTCTTTCAGGCATTGTTGAAGACGCGTTAAAAGAAAAGGTTGATTTTGTATTGATATGCGGAGACCTGTTCCATGAGGGGCAAATCCTTCCTCGGACATTCGCCAGGACCATTGAAGTACTTCAGCCTCTTAAAAATGCCGGCATTCCGTGTATTGCTATTGAAGGTAACCATGACTGGATTCACAGGCGTAACAATATCTCCTGGATGGAGGCCCTTTCCGAAATGGGCTACATCCGGTTATTGCGTCCGGGCAGAACAGAGGATGGCGATTATATATTTGACACCTTTGATGAAGATACAGGTATGGGCGGGCATATTGAGATCAATAGCCTGAATATATATGGCCTTGGTTACATAGGTGCGCAGGCAGGAAGTCATGTTGAGCGCATATGCAATGCGGTAAACACAGAGAACAATCTTCTCCTTTTTCATGTGGGTATATGGAAATATTCCCCCGTTGAAATCGGTAACATGAAGCTTGAAGAGGCATATCCCCTTGCCGATAAATTCGGGTATGTGGCACTCGGCCATGGACATAAGCCATATATGATTGAAACACCGGAAGGAAAGGCTTTTGCTTATAATCCCGGGGCTCCTGAAAGAGTCAACTTCGGTGAAGAGAAGTATGATAAGGGATATTATTTTGTAAAGGTGGAAGGTGGGGAATTTACACTTGAATTCAGACCGACCAATCCACGCCCTATGCTGGTTGAGTCCATTGATTTAAACGGCTCATTGAATGCTGAAGAAGCCATTACTGCATTCAGGAAGCAGGTTGAAGAAAAACTAACATCCATATCAGATGATTGGTCTCCCCTGGTTGAATTGAAACTTACAGGACGGATCGGTTTTCATCCCTTTGAGCTTGGGCGTGAACGGCTTCGTCTTGTGTTTGAAGAAATTGCTGCTCCGCTTCACCTAGAGATTATTAACAGACTCTCACTGACTACACAGGCAGGAGGGGAAGAGGTTGTAAAAAAGTCACTTGCCGAAATTGAGCATGATGTACTTCTTGAATTAATTGGTTCGCACAGTGATTACCAGGAGAGGAAAGAGGAACTCTCTCAACTGTGTTTGTCGATCCGTGATATTGTGCTTAAAGGCGATGTTGACGACGATGAATTACTCGGGCTTTTACAGGAGAATGAATAAGCAATGCAGATTCTCTCCATATCCCTTAAGAATATAAAGCCGCACCGTGACACGGAGCTGCAATTTGTAAGCGGAATAAACGTACTTTCCGGTAACAATGGGGTTGGAAAAAGCACCATATTCGAGGCAATAGGCTATGCTTTGTTTGGTGTTGATGCCCGTGATTTTGTGGGTAATATTGACCGGTTTATTACCATTGGCGCTAAAAAGGGAGAAGTTACTGTTACCTTTATGACCGATTCAAAAGAAACATACAAGGTTTCACGAAGTGTTGGAGCCGGATCAAAGTGGCTTTTATATAAGGAGAGTGACGGTGTTTTTGAGGTTGAGGAACATGCAGGAAGTTCGGAAACCGAAGCCCGCATTAAGGAACTTCTTGGCCTGGACAGCGGCAGGTCCCTTGCTGATCAGTATAAACTTGTTATCGGACCTTTTCAGAATGATTTTCTTGGGCCGTTCGTTATAAAGCAGCCGACCAAACGTCAGGAGGCTTTTGATGAAATTCTCGGTATTGATGCATGGCGCAAGACGTATAAAGGCACCAGCACCATGCTGTCATGTGTCAAAGGAAAGATAGAAGTAATAAAAGCTGAGATAGAAGGCAAACAGGAACAGGTTGTTGTGCTTCCTGAAAGAAAAAAAGAATTAGAGGAATTACTGTCGTCCATTGAAGCTGAGCAGAAAACCTTTGCAGAAAAGCAGAAGAAGCTGGCGGACGTGGATAAAGAACTTACGAATTTTGAGAAACAGGAAAAGGAATCAAACAGGGTAAAATCAGATATACAGCGTCTTGAAGACCGCATACATGATGGAAAAGGGAAGATAACTGATCAGGAAAAGAGGGTAAAGGAATCCGAAAAGGCATCTAGTCTTATGGAAAAAAGCAGGGCGGGTAAGGAAGCCTTTAAAAAGGCCGATGCAAAATTAAAAACCTTGCGTGCAAAGGAAAAAGAGCGTCGTGAGATAGAAAAAAATATCAATGAGCTTGAAAAAGAAAACTCCGGCCTGAAGCAGAAAATAAAACACGAAAATCAGGAAGTGGAAAAATCCGAAAAACAGTTCGCAGAAGAGGAAAGCCGTTTAAAGAAAGAGCGGAAGGACCTTGCCCCTGATAAAAAACTTGAAGATATTGCCGCACGACTGCCTGTACTTAAAAAAGAAGAAAAGGACCTCAGTCTTTCAAAGGGCTCTTTAAAGGGTAAACTCGATGGCCTGAATGAAG
>JASFHE010000821.1:0-3044 GCA_050123415.1 Desulfobacteraceae bacterium
CAATATTTTCAATAGCCTGAATTCCAGGTTTTTCATCATAAGAGACAACTGTAATCGGAGGCGCCTTTTTACCCATTTGTTTGATTAACTCTACCTGTTTATATACATGAAGAACCTGAGTCATTTTACGATCAAAATCAGGATCTCTTCTCTCAAGATAATATGTGATTTTATGAGGGTGAACATCACTCTTATTCAATATTTTGGAAACAGTTCCTCTATTAATCTTTTGAAGAGAAGGATGCCCTTCTGCTTTACAATGCTCTCGGGCATGTTTGGCTAACAGCCTGTTAGTCCAGAGTTCGAACGAATAACCCAGTTCCTTTGGTTTTTTACAGGCTAAATTTACAAGCCATGTTTTAGCTTCCGCAGTTATTTCCGGTGGCTTTCCTGGTCTTGGTAGATCATCAAGAGCGGTTAAGGCTCCTAACTGCAAGGCTTTATCAATACATCGTTCAACTTTTGGTCGATTAGTTAAAAATATACGTGCAATTTCAGAAACAGTGGTGCCACTCGAATATTCAAGTATAATCTTAGCACGTTCAATACGATTAAAATTTTCTGTTCGGGATTTACTGATTCGTTCCAATTGTTCTTTAATATCTTGATCTATTACTAACTTCGGTCGTTTCCTTTGGAATGGCATCTTATCCCCCTATGTTGTGGTTTGGCAGGAAAGATAACACAAAATAAAGTTTATTGCAATATTAATATGGAATCATACTACTAGCGTCATGTCAAGCTTGAAATGACGTAATAAATATGGTATATTTCTAAAAATCTTCTAAGGAGGTTTCGTCCATGAAGAAATATACCGTTACTTTAACCCAGGAAGAAAGAAATAACTTAAAAAAGATTGTATCAAAAGGGAAACATAAATCACAGAAAGTCATTAATGCCTTAATTTTGCTTGGCTGTGATGAAGGAAAGTTTCAGGAGAGACGTTCCACAAATGAGGAGATTTCTCGCGTCCTGAAAATCGGAATGCGAAAAATTGATCGCATCAAGAAGCGTTTCATTGAGGAGGGGTTAGAAATAACCCTCAATGGTAAAAAAGGTAGTCGCATATACGCCAAGAAGGCAGATGGAGACTTCGAGGCTCATCTTGTTGCATTAAGTTGTAGTGATCCGCCTAAAGGTTTTGCCAGGTGGTCATTTCGGCTATTAGCGGATAAGGTTGTTGAGCTCGAATACATTGATCATGTTTCTCACGAGACAATCCGTCAAGTATTAAAAAAAACGAAATTAAACCATGGCGTAGACAAGGCTGGGTAATCCCTCCGAAAAAGAATGGTGATTTTGTTGCCAATATGGAAAATGTGCTGGGAGTCTATAAGCGACCATTCAATGAGAAGTTTCCTGTAGTATGCATGGATGAATCACCTAAACAGCTTATAGGAGAGATAAAGACTCCAATTAAAACATCACCCGGCAAAGTTGCAAAATATGATTATGAATACAAACGTTATGGGGTATGTAATATTTTTATGGCTTGTGAACCATTAGCCGGGAAACGTATTGTTAAAATAACTGAAAGAAAAACAAAAATTGATTGGGCACTATTCCTTGAAGATATCTCGAAACGATACAAAGATGCCGAAAAAATAACATTAGTTATGGATAACTATAATACACATACTCCAGGATCTCTGTATGAAGCCTTCCCTCCTGCTAAGGCTAAAGTCCTATGGGATAGATTTGAATTTGTCTTTACCCCGAAGCATGGGAGTTGGTTGAATATTGCAGAAATTGAATTGAATGTGCTTACCGGTCAATGCTTGAACCGAAGAATAGATAATATTGAAGAAGTCAGACAAGAGGCTATTGCGTGGCAATCACATAGGAATAATAAAAACTCAACTGTTAATTGGCAATTTACTACAGGTGATGACCGTATTAAGCTGTCTCGTCTTTATCCGTTAATTGATACTTGACATGACAATAGAACCATTTTCAGTAAAAAATGCACCGGAGGACTGCCTGATATATGTACTGCTTTCAAAGGATGAGACCAGCCTGCAGGTTGTTTTCGAGTTATCTTCACAACTGAACGATCTGGCAATTCCTGAATTTGTACCGTCAAAGATACAAAGGAAAAACAAACTTTGGGAACACACCCGCTTTGAAATTTTTCTTGCTCAAAAGGGTATACCTGATTATAGGGAGTTCAATCTCTCACCGTCAGGGGACTGGAGTGTATATTCATTCACAGGTTATCGTGCATGAATGGAACAGGAGACATCATTCAAGGCTCTTCCACTGGATGTTCAGATTATGTCAGAGTGGATTATTAAATGTAATAATATTGACACACAACTTTAACTTCCATATAGTTTTCCATGAAAAACAAGTCATTATTAATTCAAAGTCAAAGGAGAAAGATATGGCCGATTTCCCAAAAATTGAAAATTTAAAACGTGAACCTAATGTTGTTGAACTTAAACCCTGGAAATCCATTCATGACACAATTAAAGAACCCATGATTACCGGTCTGGGCCAGATAGACATTCCGGAATCCAACCTGGCAATGGGATTTGCCCGCATCACTGAACCTGATGTTCTTGGCTCCCCGACTCACGCGCACCCCTTTGATCAGTGGATTTATCTTATCGGTGAAAGTAATAACTTTGTAGACTTTGACGCCGATATTGAATTCACACTCGGAGATGAAATAATTAAAATAGACTATCCCTGCTATATCTTTGTTCCCAAGAACATGAAACACTGCCCGCTGGACATAAAACGTGTTGGCAAGCCTTTCATCTTTATTGATGTCAGCATTACACCGGAGGCATCCGTGCGTTCGGAAAAAGTATCAAAGGTAGGGCGTCCCAAGTATGTTGCAAAAAATAATAAAAAATAGGCAGGTACATCTATGGAATATATTTATAGAACTGTGTCTATTGTATTGTTTGCTCTTTTTCTTGTTTCCGGTTGCGGTTCGGATGGCAGCAGCGAAGCACGGTCAATTATTAAAAAACAGGCAAATATTACTGAAGACTATGTAAATGGGTTGACAGATGCAAAAAGTGCTGACGATGTAG
>JASFHE010000822.1:0-3035 GCA_050123415.1 Desulfobacteraceae bacterium
CCCTGGATAAAGGACATGACTGGCAACTATCGACAGTGGCGAACTATAAAAGCTAAAATGAGAAAACTAGAAAATGAATTAAGGATTTTGATTAATCAAATGGAAGATGATATTCTCAAAAAAACAGGAAAAGTAAAAAAACGTACTTAAACCGTTCTAAGGGCTGTTAAGTACGTTCGATAATAAAATCTAAATATTTTTTTCTTAATAATCATAATAGCTTACAATTAATAAAGTCAGATAAAATCATTCTTTTATGTGCGGAAAATGGGTTATATCGGTCCCGGTATAATGCTTTTCTGTATTATCTGACTGATCTTCCTCACATCTACAACCATGATGTGCGGGAAAATGAAGTAGAGGATGTGTTACTGAAACCAGGTGAAGATCGTTCAGGCAAGGAAAATTCCAGAATTGCAATTGGTCCGACAAGGGGTGGCCGATACATTAAAGTTATTTATGTTCCGGATCCAGAGCCTGATAGTGTATTTGTAATTACTGCGTATGAGTTAACTGGAAAACCCTTAAAAGCTTACCGGCGACGAAGCCGAAGGAGATAAATTTAATGACAAAAAACAGGTTTCCAAAAGGATGGGATGAAGATCGCATTAAACATGTCCTTGATCATTATGAGAACCAGACAGAGGAAGAAGCAGTTGCTGAAGACGAAGCAGCATGGGAAGATATATCACAAACTTTTGTCAAAGTTCCGAATGAACTGATCCCGGCAGTACGTGAGTTGTTGGCGAAAAAGGTAGCATGATTTTATGCTTCTGGAATTTGGTATAAAGCCTTTATCCTGTTAAATCCGGATAGCGTGCTGCGAAGCAGCATTTAACGGGGTAAACCCTGTCTTTTTAACTCTTCCCTAACAGCCTATAGACTATACCGCTTCAGCCTGTTTTTAAAATCTTGAATGTTGAATATTGAATCAATACTCCTGTCATTTCGAAGTGTAACTGAGAAATCTATTTTTTCCCTCTTTCCTATTTTCTAATTCCTCTTTCCCGAAACGCCGACTCGGCGAAGACTGCTGGTTTTCCCAATCTTGAATATTGAACCTTGAATTTGTTTTTCTGTCCTCGGCCCCTTGAATCTTAATTTTTTTAATTAATTAGCATAATTAATTGAAAATCCCTTGCTTTTTAAATCCATTAGTCTTAAATCTTTAGCCAGTGAAATTCATAATTATGACCGCGAAGCGGATTTCACCGGGCTTACACAACTGTATCATTTCAGAAATAAAGAATTACCGTTTTAAAGTGTGCTTTGTGCACATTGTCTTATGTTTTTCCAAACAAAGTTTTTTTGTCGTCATTCTCCGGCATAGACCGGGGAATCCAGTTGTTTTTAGCTTGTAGTTTTTGAAATCTGTCAATAATGAAGGTCTTACCCTTTAATGGATGACCCTGTGTTTCGTAATGACCCTGTGTTTCGTATATGAGCTTTACCAGTTTTGCCCTGGACATTATACATCAATATTGGTGTTGACGAAAAATGGAATTTTCAGTAGAATTTTATGAAACAGATACAGGGAAATGCCCTGTGCAGGAATTTCTGGACGATCTGAAGTCATCTGATCCTGATGATTTTGCTACGATCCTTGCAGGTTTGAATAAGCTTAAGAACAGGAGTTACCACAGGTCTCCGCTCTCAAAGGCTATTGGTGAGAATCTTTTTGAACTCCGGCATGTGGGTAAACTGAATACTCGGGTTCTCTATTTCTTTTTCAAAGGTCAGAGGATAATAGCAGTGCACGGTATTCGAACCAAAGCAACAAAAATCCTCAAACAGGATCGTCAGGTCGCAGCAGATCGAATGCGGGATTGGCTGAGGAGGTTTAAGACATGAAAAGAAAAACAAATTTCGATAAATACCTGGAAACCCAGCTTAAGGACCAGGACTTTGCCGAACGATTCAAAAAGGCCGGAAATGCATGGGAAATTGCCCTGCAGATAGCAGCTCTTCGTAAAGAGGCCGGTATATCCCAAAAAGAATTAGCCAGGCGCCTGGGAACTTCCCAACAGCAGGTCAGCCGCCTGGAATCACCATCTTATGAGGGACATTCTTTGAGTATGCTCCGCCGTGTAGCAGAAGTCCTAGGTGCAACAGTCCAGGTCAAAATTCAGCGGAAAACCGATACAAACAGATATGCTGTAGCTGAAGATGGTGCAAAATATGGTGAATAAGAATATAATGATGAATAAGGAGTTATTTACTTATTGATGGTCGTCCCTGAATTTATGAGCATTTAAATAGCGATCATATTAATGAAAATGACCTCCAAATTTTGATGGACACCTCAGAGATGTGGAAAGGCAGGCTAAAGCTTTTTAGTCTGAAGGCTGTTAGGTTTTACGGTTTTTCCTTCAGTCCTCAGCCTAAACGGCTTCAGTCTGCTTTAATGGTTGATTATTTTGATTTAAATGGGTACTATTCATCTGCTTCATTATTGAATTTCCATTAATTATAATAAGTTATTTCGGCCCACTTTAAGACTGTCCTAATCCATATAAAATTGATTTCGGTTTTGCCCTGGGGGCAAATACAATTTTTTATAAATTTCTGAGAAATTCCGGCTCATCTTTCCGTATAAGATTCAAAATGTAAAGATAGCCAGAACTGCTACAATCTTTAATGTTATTTCCTTTAACCAATAGGGCAGATTAGATAGCAATGTTATCAAAAAAGACGGATCCAGGACAAATCATCGAGACAGCCCTCATGGGCGCGCTTATCCTAGCAAAGGAGATATTCAAGGGCTTGTGGTACTTTCTCTTCAGGCCAGCACAGCTAGGTGTAAGTCTACGAGATCGTTCTGGGGATGATCCTGGCTCAGCAAGACCACTCACTTTTCTAGTCGTTGCATGGCTAGTCTCGATCTGGGCGAACCGCGAAATCTTGGTACCTGTCGATCGATGGTTTGGCGACCCGTGGTACAACCAAGTGTCTAGCTTCATCCTGATTAGCCCACCCTCGCTTACCTGACTGGAACTATGTGCATAAAGAGCTTAAGAAAAAAAGTGTAACCCTTT
>JASFHE010000823.1:0-3034 GCA_050123415.1 Desulfobacteraceae bacterium
GTGTCAAGGTTTGCGGGGATAAAAAATCAGACCTTGAGAAAAAACTCCAGCGGTCACCCGATCTGCCGTGGTGGGATATAGCTATCTATCCTAATACGGTATATTCGTAATTGCCGATTCCCTTATGTGTGGAATACCCATTAATGACTTTCGAATCTTTATTGACGAAACAAGTATTAGGACAAGGCCTATAAGTGGAACGACTGCATAAATAAAACTTGCACTCCATAGGTCATCATCACCTTGCGTACTTGTTCCGAATGGAATAAGAACCCACATTTGGAAGTAACTTAAAAACCATCCTATTCTTTGGAGTATTTTCATCTATTTTCCACACCGAACGGGCGCGATAAGGCTCTGGCGGATTATGGTGCCGATGGTCGATAAAGTATGAAGAGCATTGATACCGTTGAATTTCAATCGGTAAGAAAAACAGCCAGTCGCGCTTAATTGCTTTGTTGGGCAACATTTTCTGCCCAAGGTTTAATTTTTGATATTACTTTTATAAGATTACGTTCAGCAACTTCTGTATCATGTGCTGCTTGAGCACGTAACCAGTAGCCATTTGATAATCCAAAAAATCGACACAGCCGCAAATCTGTATCAGCTGTTATAGAACGTTTACCGGTAACAATTTCACTAATCCGCTGAGCTGGAACACCTATTTCTTTAGCCAACCGATATTGACTGATACCCATTGGTTTAAGAAAATCTTCGAGAAGAATTTCACCAGGAGTAATTGGTTTTAGTTTTTTCATAATAAGGCCTCCTTAGTGGTAATCGACTATTTCAACATCATTCGCACCCGAAATTGACCAGTAAAAGCATATACGCCATTTATCATTGATGCGAATACTATATTGACCGGAACGGTCGCCTTTGAGTACCTCAAGACGATTTCCGGGTGGAACTCTCAAGTCTTCAATATGATTAGCGATTTCAAGCTGCCGAAGTTTACGACGTGCAACGTTCTCAATATTCATAAAACGTTTAACTCGCTAACCGTTTGCAAGAGATTTTGTGTCTTTACATTTAAATGAATTAATCATAGGGTATAATAACGCATAGCATGATTAACGTCAAGCGTGATTATTGTTGCCATCAAGGTAGAACGGCCTGTTACCTGACCGCCCCCTCACAGATCCCTGCATGCGGTTTTCCCGCACAAAGCTCCTCAGCATTGCAATACTGCCTATCCTTCCCAATCACGCAACACTCGGTACGGGCTGCTGGCTAAGCTTTACCCGATAAAGACTTCCTGTCATGCTCATACTACTTGAGTGTGACAGGTCACTCTATAAGAAGCACTAAGCTGCGCTTGGCGCACCAACGAAGAATTAACGAGCAGGCGGTGCCTATCACCATAATATATTTAAAATGACTGATTGCCGCAAACCTGTGAAGGTTGATTCGGCACGATAGTAGCCTGTCACGTTTAATGAAAGGTTAGCCGCGAATTATTTTTTAAGCAGTATTCGTAACATTCGTTCAGGATTGCTTAGAAAATCTTTTGTTACTGCATAATGCTCAGTGTCTTCATAATTTACTTTTTTGATACTATCTGAACCCAAATGATATATTGTGGCATCAGGATAAGCCATTATTATCGGAGAGTGCGTAGCAATGATAAACTGAGATTTTTGTACCACAAGTTCATGAACTCTCGATAATAGAGACATCTGACGCGTGGGGGAAAGGGCTGCCTCAGGTTCATCTAAAATGTATAGGCCCTTCCCACCAAATCTGTTCATGATTAATGTCATGAAAGATTCACCATGCGATTGTGCATGTAAAGATTTTCCACCATAAGAATCAATAATCGGTGGACCAAATGCTGGCTCTTCATCCAAACGGTGAATTTCGCTTGCCACATTATAAAAACTTTCTGCTCTTAAGAAAAAACCGTCCTTTGGGCGTTTAAATCCTTTTGACAATCGAATAAATTCATATAGTTTGGAGTGGGATGAGTATGTGCCAAAACTGAAATTTTTTGTTCCACCTTCTGGGTTAAATCCCCATGCAACTGCCATGGCTTCCAAAAGGGTAGACTTACCAGAACCATTTTCACCAATAATAAACGTGACTGCTGGGTGCAAACGCAATGATGATAAATACCGGACAGCATCCAAGCAAAAAGGATATTCATCAAAAGATGGTACATCCTCTCGTTTCAATTTCAAATCAATAATGTATTGTTCATCAAGCATTAAATTTATTCCATCAGGAGGCTAACGTCTGGCTTCACGGGAAGCCGACGACTCATCAGGCTTTTCGGTGAAAGCCTTTGCGCTCCGAGCTTATGTATTTTCATTCAAACTCGAATGTGCTGCGATCAATTTGTACTCTTTACTATTCTTTATCTGCCATACTCTCGTGAATTGAATTTTAACAGTAGACCGAACTTCCCCGAATAATCCGCAAATTTCGGACAGAACAGTGACAATCGCTACATTTTCAAAGAGATTCACAGATTGATTTGATTGACTTATTGACTCAATTTTCACAAATCCAGAACGATGTGCTTCCAGGTCCATTTGTTTGGTTGTCTGCTGCCCAACGTGATTCGTGAAAACGAGTTCATCATCCAACAGCTTATCAAGCATTTCTACGTCTGAACTCAACATTGCGGATTCAAGTTTTTTTTCTAACGCGACAATTATTTCTTTGTTCATACGGTGGTTTCTCCTTCCTGGGTGCTAACCCTTGCATAAGCGGTTTGGCGGGTTAATGGTACCGATGGTCGATAAAGTATGATGACCATTGATATTGCTGAATTTCAATCAGCAAGAAAAACCAGCCAATCACCTTGATTGCGTGGTTAGCAAAATATTTATTAAATGTCCATAGATGCAACAGTGATATAAGCTTTACCATTTTTTTCAACCAACTGTGCATTAAATACTTGAACTTTAAAATTCGGATATATTTTTAATTTTATGCAGTAATTTCCGGTTAAGGACTTGCATAAGGTTCCGATTTTTCGCCACTTACAACTTGTTGTGATTCACCTATGCTACTTGATGCCAATCGAATT
>JASFHE010000824.1:0-3033 GCA_050123415.1 Desulfobacteraceae bacterium
AAGATACTCGCTTAGACCGTTCACGCGCTTATATCCAAACAAACTATGCTGAGTCGGGCGGCGCAGATCCGTATCAATTAATAAAACATAATCCTCGACACCTTGCGCAATGCTAATTGACAAGTTGGCGCTGACCATGGATTTTCCATCTCCGGCTGTTGGACTTGTCACGAGAATAGTTTTCAAGACCGGTCCTTCGGCAGGAAAAAGCAGATTGGTTCGCAATACTTTAAAAAGTTCTGCTTCAACTGATTGGGGAGCATGATAGCTAATCAGGTTTGCGTCTAATTTTTTTGTTTTTTCAAATGTATTTGGTTTAAGCAAAGGTACAACGTTATCTTCTTCACCGTTATCCCTGCGGGTATGCCTGTTTTTATTTGACGTAGGCAGGGCTACGGATAAATCTCGATCTGCTTTTTCCAAGGCATCAAATATTTTGCCCATAATTCTACCTATTCCTTTTCCGCCCTCAAGTTATTTGATAATCGTGCCAATCAGTTCCGGTCCTTTTAATGTCACCAAACCAAAGAACATAATCAGCACAAAAACAACACCTGAAAATACGATACTGGCTGCATTATTTATTTTGCGCATCATCATATGCTTTGGTGTCATTAAAAAAGGGATCGATGTCAATACCGGGATATCATAAAAAGATTCGATATCAGCAGGATTGCGAAACGCGGTGTTCATATATTCAAGCAAAAATGCCGCGCCACCGCCGATACCTATCCCTAACACGAAAATAATTATAAAAAGCTTACGCATATCCGGCTCTACCGGGCGCTCGGGCAGCCTTGCCGGATCGATGACTCTGAATTGTTCGCCCTTTTGCTTGCGTTCCATGTTCACCGCAATATCCGCTTCTAGTTTTCTATTTAACAAGGATTCGTAGGAAGCCTTTATGTTCTGATAATCACGCCGCAGACTCAACAATTCCTGTTCGCGTTTGGGTGTTTCTTCAATTCGTTTCTGGTATCCGGCTATTTCATCCTTCAAATCTTTGAGTTCAGCCTCTGCAACTGTGATATCGCGTTTGGCTTCATTGATTTGAGATCTTAATTGGGGTGGTACGCTGACATTTTCAGTACCGCTTGTGTCCCCTGCAGATTTGGCAAGTTTTACCTTCATTTCTTCGATGCGATTCTTTAACCGCTGGATATCCGGATGTTTATCGGTATACCGTGACTCCAAGGAATGTAATTCAGCCTGAAGGTCTTCCAGGCTTGCGCGAGTGGGCTGATTGGTTCGTCCGGCGCCTTCGATGACAATGATTGGAGTTGTGTTTCTCGTGGTCTGACTTTGCAAATCAGACAGCCTTATTTTTGTCTCTCGTAATTGTTGCTGCTTGTTGGTCAGATTTGCCTGCAAACGCTCAAGAATTCTAAGGTTGGTTTCAAGCTGTTCAGGAAGCTCGCCCATGTTACTTTTACGATAATTTTTAATCGCTTCTTCAACCTGTTCAAGTCGGGTCCGCATCGACTCCAGCTCTGAATCCAGGAATTGACTCGTACCAATGGCCTGAGATTCCCTGGACTTTAAATTTTCTTCGATAAAGTAGGAGGCCAAGCCATTGGCCACCAACATAACTTTTCGAGGTTCCTTTCCGCGATAAGTGATGGTAAAAGCTTCCGTCTCTCGGCGATTGCCGATCACGTCCACCGAGATCCTTTCTCTTAAGTTCTTAACTTTATCTTCAAGGTATAAATCTTTTGCTTTAGGCCCCTCAAACAGATTGAAATCTTTTATAATATTTTCAAGGTTGGTTGTACTTAAAATCTGCTGAGAAATGGTCGCTATCCTTTGTGCTGGATCCTCGGTTATAATGGACTGAACATAGCTCTGCGGGACTCTTTGCCCCTCAATAAGAATCAATGTTTTCGCTTCGTATACCTTGGGTAAAAGAATGACCAAGGCAATGCCTATAAGCATGGATATAAATATGGGGATCAGGATCAACCATCGCCTGCGAATTATCATTTCCAGAATGAATTCAGGCGTTAACTTAAATGATGCTTCATTTTTTTCCATAACGATTCTTTCTGCGTCAAAAGCCGTTAGGCGATTTCATAAATTTTAATTTTGTTCAGCATGGATTTATAGCTGATATTCAGCAACGCTGCAGCCTTTTTTCGATTCCAGTTCGTTGATTCTAAAGCCTTTTGCATCAATCTTTTTTCGGTCTTCGATGCGAACTTATCACAAATATTCTTTAAAGATAAATTTTGCATTGAGCTTATGGAACTTTTTATCTCTAATCGATTGGGAATGGCTTCTTTGTTTAATGAGTGCAGAAACAAGTTGCAATTTTTTTTGTTTATTTTAGGGAGTCTGCTGTTTCGGACGATTTCTGATTCGTTTCTTGTTTGAACGATTCTTTCAATAATATTGCGCAGTTCGTCCATATTATGGGGCCAATCGTAGCAGAAAAAACTATTGATTGTTTCGGGCGAAACTTTCAAAAGGCTCTTTCGATTTTGTGAACAGGTACTAATAAGGAAATAATCAACGAGCAAAGGAATATCTTCCTTTCTTTCTCTAAGAGGCGAAATATACAAAGGTATCACATTCAAACGGTGGTATAAATCATTTCTGAATGTACCACTGATCACCATCGCGCCTAAATCGCGATCGGATGTAGTTATAAATCTAACCTTCGAGTTTCCTGGAGATTGGCCAATTTGCTCATGCTTAGTGACTTCATCGATAAAAAGCAGAATTTTCAACTGGCTTTTATCTTTAAGCCTATTAATCCTGTCTAAATAAAAAACAATTGGACGGTTTATCTCATATTGAATCAAATCAATGCAATCCTCTATTTCACTATCCAGATTTGATTCAATCCCATTTTTAATCACATTTAATGTCCTGATCTCGCTACAATTGAGCTTAATGCAAACCAAATCCTTTCCCAATCCTGACAGGATTTGTCTGATCAATCGTTCCTTGCCGACGCCTTGTTCCCCTGAAATTAAAATGGGATCCTTGGTGTTGATAAGAGTCGGCAATAATGATTTAATGTACATTATTGCT
>JASFHE010000825.1:0-3026 GCA_050123415.1 Desulfobacteraceae bacterium
GTCCCAGAATATTGCAGCACCGATACCAAGACCGCCGCCGAATTCTTCATACCTTAAGGTAGCAATTTCACTGATTTTGCTATCTGTCAGATTGACTCTTAATATTTTACCTGCATATCCTCCTGTCATAGCAGCTTATTTCCCTCTTTTTCAGATTGTAAAAAGAATTAAAAAGTTGATGCTGTATCAGGGTGTCCAGGATAGTAAAACTAACCGGAATTACGCACATTTTCCCTGTAAATATAATTAATATATATCATTGATATAATTAACATCTTAAAGAGAAACCCGCACCCTGTCAAGAGATATTGAGTAATTATGAGGCGTGCTTTAAGGATAAAACAAAAAAGGCCGCACCCTTAAGTGCGGCCTTTTTTGCTTTTAATAAAAGGATTACTTATACACACCGGTATCGCATGCAATCATATGGGCGATCGGACGGGTAACATTGCGAATTGTAAGCGGACCGTGTTTTACTCCGGGCGGGATGAAAGCTGTAAAACTCTCTGTAATAGTGTAAGTTTCCCCGTCAACAGTAAATTCAATTTCAGCGCCAAGATCCATGATATCATCATAATTGAGGCCGTAAAAGCACATCAGTTCACCAAATTCATGTGTATGCTCCTCTTTGAAGTTCGGATTGTCACCCGTATAATTTTCACCAAATCCGGGCAGGATCCACATCATTTCATTATAAAAGGTCGCGCCCTCAACGGTCTCCGCATCTATATGAGTCATCCTTGCTATCTTTTTTGAATCTGTATTCAACCTGTATGAGGGAAGTTTAAGGTCTTTTTTATCATCAAATACGAAATACTTTAAATATTTTTGTTCTGACATGTTTTATCTCACTTTTATTTATTAGGTTATCTGGATTACTCCAGCACTAACAGACAATATTAATTAGATATAGTTCTCCCCCGGCCCCATTGTAAAATGGAAGAGCGGTTTGGTCATATTATGCATTTTTATCGGACAATGCACTATATTCTCAGGAATATACACGACAAAGGATTTATCAAATACATATTTTTCGTCTTCAATCCATATCTCGACTTCGCATCCCAGGTCCTTTGGATTGTTCATGTCTGTCCCGTAATATGAAAGCAGCTCAGGAAAGGTATGAGCATGAGGCGGAATGCCGTGTTTGTCCTCTTCTCCCGGTTTGGGCGGTTCGATAACACGACCGGTCATGGATGGTGGCCAGAACCAGACTGCTTCGGCATAAAATGCTCCGGGTATAACATTTGAGTCCATCCAGACCATATGCTCCATCATTCGTCGCAGACCGTCTTCAAGGGGACCTCGACCCATTATAGCCTTTTCCCAGGTCCTCTCCTCTGGCAATTGAAATCCGTCATAAAACTCGGTGAGGATATATTTACCGTAATTTCCCATTCTTTAATTCTCCTTTTTAATACTACCTCAATTTTTTTAAAACAGAGTATAGTGTTGACAAGATAAAAACCTGTTTTTACAAGAAAAGAAGTATAGGTTTTAAGGTATAGAGTGTCAAGCTCATTAACTCCGGATATTCTGCACAATTTCATGTGCACCAACGCACATGAAATTGTGCATTTTCTTTTTTTAACAAGTACAAATAATTCCGGCCAACATATCTTCAAAAGAAACAATGGGATGAAAAACCTCGATATTACTGGGACTCCACTGTTATTTTTGTGGCAGGATCATAATTGCTTCCCGATGGCACGATGTTTGTAACAGCATGTTCAACCTACAAGAGATGCAGACTGAAGCCTTTTTGACTGAAGGCTGAAGTAAAAGCCTTTCTCCTAACATGCCTCAGCCTGTTATTAAAGGAGACAACTATGCGTAAAGTGCAATCCATAAGAATTGAAGACATTGTTCTGGACAGGAGTATCTATCCGAGAATCAGCGTTGACCACAAGCGGATCTCCATGTTTGAAGAGAACATGAGGGACGGATTTGAATTCGATCCCATTCATCTGCAGAAGCATCCGGACGAACCCGGAAAATACCGTATCCTGGACGGTGTACACAGATTTAAGGCTTACAAAGGTATTGAGGAAAAAGAAGTTAAGGCGGAAATCATTAATCTCAATGGAGAAGATCCTCTGCTGTATGCTGCAAGTCAGGCTATAGGCCCCAGAGAGCTTAGTGATGAAGACGCAAGGGATACGGCCAGAAGAGCGTATCAGAAGAATCCGAAATTAAGTTCAGAGAAAATTGGAAGGGTAGTAGGCCGTACAAGAAGATCTGTCGATTCATATATTGCCGATTTAAGGGCGGCAGTTCAAATGACACTCAATCTTAAGCTATTCAGAATGAATAGGCTTGGTATTCCACAGGAAAAAATAGCAGATAGATTATCAATACGGCAGAGAAGCGTTTCGAACTATTTAGCAAAAATGGCAGCGTTGCCAAATTTGCTAAATGAAGATATGCAAAATGGTTTTACAGTGGCTCAGGTGGCTGAAAAGCACGGCTGGTCTGAGCCTCTGGTCTGGTCTATCAGGCTGCAAGAGGAAAACGACCTTGCTAAATACCGTGAATTACAGTGGGGTCTAAGGACCTGGGACGATTGGAAATGGGCTGATTGCGATAAAAGGTTCGGCGACGAATGGCCCGGAAGGATACCGTCCCAGCTTATAGCACATATACTTTATTACTTCTCCAGGCAGAATGATCTTGTTCTTGATCCCATGGCAGGCGGCGGGGTCGTGGCTGACACATGCCTGGCATTCAACCGGAGATGCTGGAGCTTTGATATGGTTGACAGGCCGGATAAAAGACCTGAGATCGAGCATTATTTCTGGGACAAGGATGATCTCAAATGGCCGGTCAACGGCAAGACAAAGCCTGACCTTATTATATTCGATCCGCCCTATTTCAGCAAAAAGGCAAAAGATTATGAAGAAGAGGCTTTTGCAAAAATATTTACATACTGTAAATAAAACTGTAAATCAGTGTCCCCCTTATTTTTTGCCAATCACTTTTGATCGAAATCAGGGGGTATTAATTAAAATCGGCATTTTTTTACATCA
>JASFHE010000826.1:0-3026 GCA_050123415.1 Desulfobacteraceae bacterium
TTGGTTTGTACGGCTGAAATGAAAAAAAGGGGAATATACGTCCTGTTTCAGTCAGCTTTAGCGTGCTGTACTTCCATATAGAAAGAATGAGAATACAGGATGGTATGAGAAAATCAGTGAATACTAAGTAGATTGCACTCAAAAAGACTCAATATATTGTTTTTAACTGAAAAAGTCTTATAGATAATGTAAAATATGCATGTTTTTGACGTTCACCCCCTCATAAGGCATGCATATGATCAGGTACACGAGTGACAGACAGCTTCCCCTTGAAGGATTCAGCCTTCCGTTCGGAGGCAGACTGAACCCGGAAAACAGATGGATCAAATGGAATAAAGTTATTCCGCGGGATGAATTCGTCATCGGATATTACCGTAATCCGGACCCGAATCAAGGTCGACCTGCCAAAAATGCCGGATTGGTGATCGGCGCGTTAATCATTAAGCACAAGCTGACGCTCAGTGATGAAGAAACCGTACTTCAGATTCAGGAGAATCCATATCTCCAATATTTTGTTGGATTTTCTTCTTTTCAAGACGAGCGGCCTCCAGCTCCCGGTCTGTTTGTTGAGATTCGCAAACGGATGGGAAAAGATGTCTTTTCCGCTTTTGAAGAAGTGATTTTGGAAAAACTTGCTCTCTCAAAAAAGAGGCTGAAAAAAAGGATGAGAGTGAGGAGAAGCCAGTTGAAAATAAGGGGAAAATGCTTGTCGATGCAACGGTTGCCGAGCAAGCGATTCGTTACCCGACCGATCTGAGCTTGCTCAACGAAGCTCGTGAGATTTCCGAGCGGCTGATTGATGATCTGTACAGACAGAGTGACTACCCCGAACAGCCCGGAACATATCGGAGAATTGCCCGGAAGAATTATCTGAATTTGTCTAAGAAAAAGAAACCAGGCCGAAAAAACCTGCGGCGCGGTCTTCGACAGCAACTACAGTATATCCGAAGAAACCTGCGATATATTGATGAGTTGATCGACAATATCGGCTCGTCGTCTTTTCCGCTTTCCCATCGGCAACAGCGGCAGTATTGGATAATTCAGCATGTGTATCGCCGGCAGGATGAGATGTATAGAAATCGGAAGCAGCGCTGCGATGACCGAATTGTTTCTATTGCCCGGCCTCATGTGCGACCGACAGTGCGGGGAAAAGCTGGTAAAAAGGTGGAGTTCGGGGCCAAACTCAGCGTGAGCATGGTCGACGGCTTGGCTTTTGTTGATCATATCGGTTGGGATGCCTTCAATGAAGGTACGGATTTGCGGGAACAGGTGGAGAGTTACAAGCGTCGGAATGGCTGCTGCCCGGCAGTCGTGCCGGCTGATCAGATTTATGGTTCAAGAGAAAATCGCAAATATCTCAAAAAGAAAGGCATTCGATTCGGCGGTAAAAGATCGGGCGGGCTGCCGGCAAAAACAGAGGAAAACAAAGAGCGTCTCCGGGAACTGAAAGCACAACGAATTCGGGACAGTCGAGAACGGATCCCCATTGAGGGCAAGTTCGGCCAGGGAAAAAACGGCTACCGACTCAACTATATCCGGGCAAAACTTCAGAGGACCTCTGAAGCATGGATCAACTGTATCTTCCTGGTCATGAATCTGATGGTTCTGCTCAGGAAGTTGCAGGAACAGCTTAAAAATTTATATTTTTCACGCTTTTTACTTTTACGCAGCCGGCTGAAACATATTATCGCTCGAATTTTGGCGTTCTTTGAGCAAATGCCAAGGCAAGTCCTCCAGTATCGCCTGTATGAGAGGATGGCTTTTTGAGGATACTCTAATTGCGGATATTGACAACAATCTTGCAACGCATGGATTCGAAAACGCCTACACCAAAATCACCATCAATTGCTGTTTCTGAACAGCAGAAAGAAATCCTGTCAAAAATATCCCGACAATCAACAGCTGATTTTCGTGAAGTAAGTCGGGCCTCTTTAATACTGGAGATCGAGAAAGGAAAACCGAACTCAAGGATTGCAAAAATTATGCGTTGCAGTATCGACAAGGTGAAACATTGGCGATACAAGTGGTTGGACAACCAGGATGCTTTAACAAAATTAGAGACTGAATGCCAGGATACCAATAAGTTAGAAAGAAGTGTCCGAGAAATCTTGAAAGATAATCCGCGTCCGGGAGCACCGCCGACATATTCTTCAGAACAATACTGTCAGATTCTGGCCGTTGCACTGGAACATCCGGAAGAAAGCGGTCTTCCAATCTCTCAATGGAGCAGTCGGGAATTGGCGGATGAATGCAATAAGCGTGGGATAACCTCCGGGATTTCCGGCCGTCAAGTAGGGCGTTTTTTAAAAAGAAACGGATGTGAGACCTCATCATAGTCGGTATTGGCTCAATCCCGATCATGATAATGAAGAACAGTTTGTTTCAGAAACAAAAGATGTTTGTGAAACATACCACGAGGCTCCCCGAAAGGCGGTAACAAATAACAGACGCACCATGAGTATTGATGAAAACACAGGGATACAAGCTCTTGAGAGAAAAAATCCTACAAAAAAGATAGAGCCGGGAAAGCCGGAGCGGATTGAGTTCGAGTACATCAGGCACGGAACACTCTCGCTCATTGCAAATTTTGACGTAGTGACCGGCGAAGTCGTCTCCCCCACTATAGGAGACACTCGAAACGAGCATGATTTTTGCAAACATATTCGAAGGCTTATATCAAGCGATCCGGAAACTCAAGAATGGGTCTTTGTGGCTGATCAGCTCAATACTCATCAGTCGGAATCGCTTGTCAAATTGGTCAGTGAACTATGCGGGATCAAAGATGATTTAGGTGTCAAAGGGAAGAAAGGTATATTAAAATCAATGAAAAGCAGAGCCGAATTTCTCAGGAATAAAGATCATGCGATTCGCTTTGTTTATACCCCGAAACACTGTTCATGGCTCAATCAAGTAGAAATCCGGTTTGGTATCCTTACCAAAAAGATCATTAAAAGGGGTGATTTTACATCAAAAAATGATCTCAAGAGCAAATTGCTCGATTTTATTGATTACTTTAATGCGACAAT
>JASFHE010000827.1:0-3026 GCA_050123415.1 Desulfobacteraceae bacterium
GGTGATGACTACATGGCCGATGAGCAAACCTTTATTATGGGCATCGACCAGCGTTTTACCAAACATTTTGCTGAACGATTTATTGGACTCAACATCTTGGAAGCTTGCACTGGTGCAGGATTCACTACATTGTCCCTGGCCAAAACAGCCAAACATGTAATCACGGTCGAAATTAATGAATCGAATCAGAAAAAAGCCATCGCCAATATCGAAAAAGCAGGGCTTGCACTAAATGTCACTTTTATTTTGGGCAGTATTTTAGAACCGGATATCTTAAAGGGACTTCCTACACTTGATGCAGCGTTTATTGACCCTGATTGGGCAGTCACTGGGCCTGATCATGAATATCGATTTCAACGGTCAAACACTCAACCACCTGCGGATGAGGTTTTAAATAAAATGCTCAAAATAACAGATAATGTGGCAATCGTTTTGCCACCATTTGTAAATGAAAAGGAATTTGAAGCTCTGCCAAAACATGAGCGTGAAAAGCTTTATATAGGTGAAAACCATGAGCTTTTCTGTCTCTATTTTGGAGACCTCAAGAGAGTTGTTGGTGAGGCTGATTTTTATGTCTAAAATTAACGGTTTTGCCGAACCAACTGCTGTTGGGGATAGCGAGAGACATGCCGCCCCAAAGCAGCACGTTATGTGTGCAACATAGATGATCATATGAAACCCGCTGAAAGAATGAAAAGGATATTAGTATTAATAGCTTTACAACTCAGTTTTGTCGTTATTTGGTATGTATATTTTTTTCGATGCTGGACCACCAGAAGAAGCTTGGAGGACAAAAGGGGCTACTATTTTTTTTATATGTGTTTTCTTTATACTAATGTGCAAGGAGATTATTAATTCGGTTAAAGCACAGTTAAAAAAGAACGTTAGAAATAGCAATTGAATATCAATTGTTTACTTTATTTTTTTTGATTGAAATGGCATCCAAGATGCAAGTTTATTAATAATTGAAATGTAAAGATCACATAACATCCGGCTTCACAAGCGGACCGCAAAGGGCATGCGGCCAATGAACCGAGCGATATGTACATGAGGAGGGTTACGATTATAATAGAATAAAGAATCTATAAAAATAACAGTAGCATTTAAGGGGAATCATTATGAATATTATCACTATTTTGGGGAGCCCTAGAAAGAAAGGAAACACGGCTAAATTGCTTTCGATGTTTGAAGATAAAATCCAAAAAAGGCATAATTTTGAACGGATAAATATTACGGAATATAAAGTGAACGGCTGTATTGGATGCTACAAGTGTAAAGAAACAAATAGCGAACCTGGCTGCGTTCAAAAAGATGACGCACTATCTATTTTCGAGAAAATGATCCAAGCTGACGCTATTGTGTACGCTTCACCGCTTTTTTGCTGTAGCTTTACTTCACAGATAAAACCACTGATCGACAGGCATTTTTGCCTGGTATCAGGTGAAAGGACGCCTGATTATAATTCTTTGATCTGTGGAAAAAAGGCTGCTTTACTCGTTACCTGTGCCGGGCCAATAGAGGGAAACTGTGACGCAATCAGGAGTATTTTCAAAGGCTTTACCGATTATCTAAAGCTTGAGACAAAAGGTGATTACATACTTCCTTTTTGTACAACACCTGAATCCATTGGCGATGAAGGTGATGAGTTGTCAGACAAACTTGTCAATTCAATAATTAAGTAAAAATCCTACGGCATTTCAGTTGTATTTTCAGAAAAAAATGAATAATATAAGCACATAACAACAGGCTGGACAGAATGCGCGGCGCTTTTGCCGCGCATTCTGTCCAGCCTGAACGTTATAAAGAAGGATGAATAATTGAATCAATATTTCAACAATCCTTTCTTTTGGGCATTTATAAGCATGTTTGCATTGGTTGGGGCCTGTTCTATAGTCGGCAGTAGAAAGATAGGCAGCCATCCGGTCATTGGATGGATTATTGTTTCAATTATTTCTCTGGGCCGGATTATTCTTGTCTTACCTTTTATTGAACAACCCCGTTTTTTCTTCAATGTATTCAATGCAATCATAGGCGCTCCGATATTGATAATAGGTTTTGTTTTAGGCCTTGCCCCCTGTTTTTTGATAAAACCCCTGAACATCGCGGAAAAGGATATGGAGTTCGTAACCACGAGTGTCTATAAATACACGCGGAATCCGATCTATCTGGGAGAAATACTTTGGTGTTTAGGATGGTCGATCCTCCATGGATCAGTAATCGGGGTTGCACTGGTCCCAATATGGTGGGCAGGATTTTTATTTTTATCCATAATCGAGGAGGAAAGCCTGGAGAATGCCCTTGAATTGAAATACCTGAATTATAAGAAAAAGATAAAAGGACGTGTCATTCCAGGTTTGCCGTTATAAAATTATCTAACCAAGCAAATTCAGCCGACGCAAAAAACCGCGCCGCTGATTTACCACGTTCGGCAGGAGAAAATGGATGTATCAAGAAAAACGACAAACATGCGTTACCGTTATCGGCTGGGCATGGATAATAATCGGAGGCCTTATGTGCCTTTCTGCAATAATGGCGCTATTCAGTTCGGTGATGATTCGTGAAATGTCCCAGACTGATCCAAATATTCCGTTTATTTTTAAAATTTTTCCCATACTCGCAATCGTTCAAGTCTGTATGGCAGTAATTGGGCTGGTTTCCGGAATAAATTTTCTCAAATTAAAGGCGTGGTCTCACAGTACATTGGAAATTCTTACCTGGCTTTTTCTTATTTTCATCCTCGGCTTCATGATTTATTGGGTTTTTAACTGGGTATCCATGAGTTCAGGGCACGGTCCACGTGGTTTTGGGGTTATGGGAGCAGTCATGGGTGTGGTATTCACTGGAATTTATGGCGTGCCCCTTGGGATAATGCTGAAGTATTTGAGAGGTCCAAAAGTTAGAAATGCGATCAATGGCGCTGCCATACCATTAAATTCAGCGGACGCAAAGGGCGGCGCCGCTGATTAACTCGTTGGGTCGGAAAAGTGAATCTTTTTGAATAATGCGTTCCTTAATCAAAGGGAGGG
>JASFHE010000828.1:0-3026 GCA_050123415.1 Desulfobacteraceae bacterium
ATAGTTGGGAATTGAAATATAAACTGTTGAGTAGAACAGGAGTTTTTATATGTCGAGAGAATGTTATTTTACAGGCAAACGCACAATATCCGGCAGAAGCATATCCCGTCGCGGTAAGGCAAAATATCTTGGCGGCGTTGGCAGGAAGACGACCGGTATAACAAAAAGAAAGTTTAAACCGAATATTCAGAAGGTTCGAGCAATCGTTGATGGTAAGGTTTGCAGGATCAGGGTCTCAGCTAAAGCAATTAAAATGGGACTGATTCAGAAGCCGCCGAAACGAGATTACAAGCCCGCCGAGAAGGCAGCCGGTTGATAACGCGGTTTTTTTTATAAGAAATTCCTTTGCAGCGGGGTGTGTTTTACCTCGCTGTTTTTGTTTGTGTGGAGAATGAAAAGTGGCACAGAAAATTGATCAGGAGCAGGTTCGAAAGGTGGCGAAATTATCCCGGCTGGATTTATCGGAATCCGAAATTCAGGAATTTACCGGCCAGTTAGGTGCAATTCTTGAATATGTTGAGAAGATGAATGAGCTTGATACTGAGAATATTGAGCCGCTCGCCCACTGTCTGCCGATCAGTAATGTTTTTCGGGATGATTGTCCCAAAGAATCACTCGGGACAGAAAAAGCCCTGGTCAACGCACCTCAAAAGGATGAAACATTTTTCAAAGTACCGAAAATTCTCGATGACAGTTCCGGAGCATAAAAGTGCTCAGGTTTGGAAGTGTTAGAATGAAAGCGATTTATAAATTAACTTCATTATTTCTGATTTCACTTTTAATCGGTTGTGCTCAAATTGAGAAAAATCCGACAGTATCTGACACTCCTCAATCGAGCGGCCAACATTCGAAAATATTTGAAAAAGAAATAACGAAGGATTTAAGCAGTCATTATCTTTTATTCCTGCCGGAAGGTTACGATGAGCAGGAAGAAGAAACGCCTTTGATTCTTTTTCTTCATGGCGCCGGCGAAAGAGGCAATGATTTGACAAAAGTAAAAGTCCACGGACCACCGAAGATTGTCGAAAAACAAAAGGATTTTCCTTTTATCGTAGTTTCTCCTCAGTGTCCTGAAGGTCAATGGTGGACGGACAACTTGGATACAATAATAAATTTGCTTGATGAGATTATAACACAATACAATGTGGATGAAGACCGGGTTTATCTTACCGGCCTGAGTATGGGTGGATTCGGTTCATGGGCCCTGGCCGCAAAATATCCGGACCGTTTTGCGGCAATTGCCCCAGTTTGCGGCGGGGCTTTACAGTACAATGCTTATAGCCTTGTAAATGTACCAATTTGGATTTTTCACGGCGCCAAGGATACTACCGTTCCGGTTTTCAGGTCGCAGGAAATGTTTGATATAATAGAAAAGCGAGGGGGCGATGTCAAAATAACTATTTATCCGGATGCTTATCATGATTCATGGACGCAGACATACGATAATCCGGAACTTTATGATTGGTTTCTTGAACACAGATTAAGTGACAGAGAAAAGTAAATTTAACGATGGAAAAATTAACTGCTAAAGAATTACGAGATGCGATTGCAGCTGCCAGGGTAAGCAGCATCGAAGCAACACAGGATGTTTTCGAGCGAATCGATAAATACGATTCCACTATTGGAGCTTATATATGCACTTTCAGGCAGCAGGCTTTAGATAAAGCTGCGGAAGTTGACAAAAAAATTTCCAATGGTGAGCCTGTAGGTCAGTTAGCTGGTGTACCTGTTGCTGTTAAAGACAATATGTGCACGACTTTCGGGGCTACTACCTGCGCCTCGAAGATACTTGAAAATTTTCATGCTCCATATAATGCGACCGTAGTTGAAAAACTTTTAGCTGCGGATGCGGTAATTGTCGGCAAGGTCAATATGGATGAATTTGCGATGGGTTCCAGCACGGAAAATTCAGGGCTTAAGCAAACCGTCAATCCATGGGATATTTCCCGCGTACCGGGTGGAAGCAGTGGTGGGGCAACAGCCGCAGTAGCAGCCGGTTTATGTTCTGCCGCATTAGGTTCTGATACAGGCGGTTCTATTCGCCAGCCGGCGAGTTTTTGTTCGGTTGTGGGCTTGAAGCCGACTTATGGAAGGATTTCTCGATATGGTCTTGTCGCTTATGGCTCCAGCCTCGACCTGATTGGGCCGGTGACAAAAACCGTATCTGATGCTGCTTTGATGATGAATGTTATTGCAGGTCACGACCCGGCGGACAGTACAAGCGTTGATGAGAACATGGCTCCTGTTTGTGATTACCTTGAAAAAATAGATGAGCCTGTGGAAAAACTTAAAATAGCGATTGCGCCACAATTCAATGCTGGTGCGAACGAGCAGGTTCAGAAAGCTTTGAATGATGCGATTGAAGTATATAAAACGCTTGGCGCTGAGATTGTCGAAATTGCAATGCCGCATCTTGATTACGCAATTGCAGCTTATTATATGATAGCCACCGCCGAAGCATCAAGCAATCTTGCGCGATATGACGGTGTACACTATGGTCATCGTACCGAGGACCCGCAGGATTATATCGAGGTTTATACGAAATCCCGTGCCGAGGCATTTGGTCAGGAAGTTAAACGCCGTATCATGCTTGGAACATACGCACTTTCGAGCGGCTATTACGATGCGTATTATTTAAAAGCTCTTAAGGTGAGAAATTTAATACGAGGCGATTTTACAAACGCCTTTGAAAAATGTGATTGTGTCATGATGCCGGTCGCCCCGACAACTGCATTTAAGATTGGCGAAAAAGTCAATGATCCTTTGCAGATGTACCTTTCGGATATTTATACTATAGCAGCGAATTTAGCGGGCATTCCGGGAATCAGCATTCCCTGTGGTTTCGATGAAAAAGAATTGCCGATAGGTATGCAGATTTTGTCGCCTACTTTCACCGAAGAAAAATTACTAAGTATAGCCCGAATGTACGAAAAGCAGACAAATTGGCATGAAAAGAAACCAACTATGCGTTGGTGAAAAATAACTGAAATATTGTTAACAATAATTAACTTGAGGAGATTCAATTA
>JASFHE010000829.1:0-3024 GCA_050123415.1 Desulfobacteraceae bacterium
CATGCTGATATGGTTTGGAGATTTTTCTTTGTACCTCAGGATCATATGGGTCAGCATCCGGTGCAATCCCCCGGGCAATTGCATTGGGTGCACCGTTGTGCCATTTCCACACAAATCCGGTTTTTTTAACCTGCTTTCTTCATTTCCTTTACAAGATTTATTATGAAGGTCTACCCTGTTAGCATTACTTCTATGGAAAACGCACTGCAGACTCTTCGCCGGGCGTCACTTTCACTGTTTCCACCTTATCCTTGAAGCGGATCTGGTAACTTCCGGGCAGAAGAAAACGGTATATGAGTTTATCGATTTCATCTTCCGGTTCGATGTGCAATCTAAATGAAATTTGCCAGATCTTCTTCTCATCCACTCCACCGGGAATTCTCCCATATGAATCAAGGGGCAACAGCCATACGGGCTCATACTGCCGGTAGTCCTGCTTCTCTGTCACGAGTCGATGGGGCGCCTCAACGACAACCGTTCCAGCGATATCCAGATCGATATCCGGATCCAAGCTAAGTGCGGAATTCACTTTAACCTTTAACCATTGATGAAAAATCAGCTTACCCTCCCAGAGAACCGCGAATACATAAATCCCGGGCTTCAGATGCACATGACGAAAATAAAGGATACCGTTCTCGTCAGACCACATGGTTGTGTTGCGAGGTTTGAAAGTGGTGGACGTCGCCGCACCGCCACCGAGTGATTCACCCGGTTTTATGGACATACCTGCACTGTTTGAATAGATCTTCCCGTCATCACCGATCCCTGCATAACCCGCAGCCAGCATGCCTGAGGAAGATGGTGAAAAGCGGATTCGACCATATACATGAGGTCGATGCCGCTCCTCCGGCGGCTGGGCCGGATCTTCAGGCTCAGACACATGAAACACTCCGGCCAACTCCGTATCTTCATCAGGAACACTCAAATAAATCCGCCCGGAAATCATTTGTTCGCGTGACTCTTCAAAAATCAATTTGAGAGAATAGCCATCCTGAAGAGATTTCTCATCAGGCGGCCCGTATTCGGTTTTTCGGCTCAGGATAATTGACGGACAATACCTGCCCTTTTCCCCGGAATGAAATTCATAGGCGCGTCCGGAAGGAGATTCATTATAACCAAGACACAGAACAACACTGACCTTTGCATATGAAAAGATGCGATCACCCACCCAGATCTCCAATCGCCCCGCATCCGAAATATCGAACCCTTCGGGATTGAAGGGAATGCCCATCAACTTACCTGACACTGGCTGATCCGGAATAGTCACATCATTATGAGCTGCGTCTTCAGGCAGGCCCTGGACCGGTGAAGGCTCAGGTTGTTGCGAATCGCCGGCTTTCTGTTCGCATCCAAATGTAAGAGTAAGTATAAATAAGACATGCATCCAAATCACTGCCTTTATCCCAGGCCTTCCCGGCCACCGGATCACATCTTTATAAAATGAAATCTTCAATTATATTTTCCTTTATTAAATGAGTACGAGTTAGCCATTTCTTTTTTTTCTTCAATTCGATTATTTCCAGAATTATCCCTGCAATGTTAAGCAGAAAAGCTGCAACCGCAATTGACTTTACAGGTATATTATACTCCGGATATATCAGATACATATCAAATAACAGGGATATCCAGAAGATTAACCAGCATGGTAATGCCACAATGCCAATAATGATTGCCATGATTTATTTGTACAGATTACTGCAATTTCTTTATTAACCGCAATACCCAGACAAGCGGAACTAAACCAACAACACCAAATGAGCAATCTATCAGTCTCCAACAGATATGAAAGGGTATCTCGAACATGTATCATCCAATCCCAATCTGACTTTAGAAATCCAATGATGCAATCCATCGTATTCATCCGGATCAACTTGAGGATTGTCCTGTTTCACATTTTGATCAGCGTATATCCTGAATATCATTAGAAATGCCTTCCTCATAGGTACTCCAGCCCGAATTGATACCATAAGGAGCTCTGTGGAACATGGCTTCAATGCGGCGGATCCTGCCATTTTCTATCTTGAATAATTCTGCAAGCTGCCAGGTCCAGTGAATGAAATCATGATCAAAGAATGCGAAGGAAAATACTATACCCTTTTCTCTGTCCACTGCTACAAATCGGCGGTCACGAATCCGGGTAACTATACCTCTGATCTCTTCTTCGAACTGTTTTTTGCAGGTAGTGCGGGTCTGTTCACCTGTCTCCTTGTTGGTTTTTAAAAGCACGTCCACTCCATTCTCAAATCGAACACAGTCATCTGTAAAAGGGTAATAGCCCTTTCCATCGTTATTTTCGAGCCCGGTAAAATAATAGTTTGCAGTTTTTACCAGGTCTTCTCTGCTCATGCGTTCATTTTCAGGAATGCTTTTCTTAAAAATCGGGTTCGGCGTTCCCATCGCCTCTACAGCCGGTCCGGTAGGAGGAAAGTCTCCATTACTGCTGTTGACGCTGTCCGGTCTGATCACGAGCTGTTCTATTTCAGTGATACGGTTATTACGGATCTTAAGGCGCAAGGCAAGGGCTGCCATTGATTCTTCTCCGCTTCGCACGGCTTTTTCACGTACAGTACCCAGAAAGGCAACCTGTTGAGTTTCCACATCAGGCTCATAAAATTTGTAATTACCTATACCGCTCATGCTGAACCAGAGACCTTCATTGCCAAAAGGCAAACGCACTCCGTCTTCTGTAAATTTCAGATCAGGTGAGAACATTTCAGGATTTTTATCCTGATCCCGCATTGCAACAAGGTATCTGTCTACCCATTTTTCCAGGCAGGTTCGATCACAGGTTTCATTAGATTTTGAAGTGACGGGGATGCAAAAAATTATTAAAAGACAGGACAGAATTATTTTTTTTAACATTGGTTTTACCTCTTACTGTTAAGCGCTGCACATAAAAAGGTTATCTGAAATGGGGTAAGCGTCGAATTAACTACCCATAAGGACCGCGAACGGTTAGCCATGCATGATGATAGTCCGGGCGGTATTATACTGCAGGCAGTAGAGATTGATCAAGGTGATTAG
>JASFHE010000830.1:0-3012 GCA_050123415.1 Desulfobacteraceae bacterium
CAGTTTCATCTGGTATGGCCTCCTTCTCTTGCTTTGGGGTAAAGCTTAAGAAGGCCATACCTCCTTTTTCTCTTTCATTCAAGATAATTTCTACTTATTTTCACATTTTTGCAAGTGCCTCATTTGTTTTAAATTTTTATATAATAAGGTAGATTTCAAAGCAAAGGAAAAAACCCCTTTAATAAGGTGTTGCATTTGTCATCTCAATTACTCATATTCGCCATATTAATTATTGCCATTGCTTTTTTATTTGTTGTGTTTTTTGCCTTCCGTATTAAAGGCGATACACTGATCTTTGAGAAAAAAAGCAGATACCACGACATAATGGTCTATGAGGACGGAAACATAAGGACTCTCCGGCTGGGGAATGGCCCGAATGATGGAAAACAGTCACGGATTGACCTTCGAGAGCCGGATTATCTTCTCCTCGAATATACAAAGCTTATATTCACAGCCCTTCTGATAAATAACAGGCCCTCGAAGGTTCTTATTATAGGTATGGGGGGGGGTACACTGCCAAGGGCAATCAACTACTATATCCCGGACGCTGAAATCGATGTGGTTGATATTGATCCTGATGTTGTGGAAGTCGCGAAAAAATTCTTCTTTTTTGATCCCGGTGATAGAATAAAGGTTCATATTTCCGACGGGCGTACTTATATTCAAAAAACGATCTGGGACACCCCTGATAAAAAATACGATATGGTAATACTGGACGCATTTAACAGCAGCTCCACTCCAAAACATCTCCTTACAAAGGAGTTTTTAAAGGAGCTGATGCTGATTCTCGATTCAGAGGGGGTTGTTGCAACAAATGTGCTATCTGGTAACAGGCTTTTTCATTCGATTCTCAAGACATACAGGAAGGTCTTTAAAAGATGTTATCTGTTTATGGGAGGAAGGGCGCAAAACGCAGTTTTAATTTCACCGGGACCGAACGCTCCGGACTTTGACGGCAAACAGGCAGAAATAAAGGCGGATTCCCTTCAGGAATTGTACCATTTCAATTTCAGCTTGATTTCCGTGGTAAGACAGTTCAGGCCAGGGTATTCACCGAAGATGACTGCAAAGGTACTCAGAGATTCTTGATTTTTGGTAAATTTGGGTTTAGTGTAGGGTCTTTCTGAATTGATTTATCCGGTAACCACGCCCGAATGCCAGTGCATGGAACATCGGGCCTAATCTCAAAAGGAGGAAATATAATGAAACTCGAAGGAAAAACCGCACTTGTAACCGGAGGAGGTTCCGGTATCGGGACAGCTATTGCCAAAGGATTTATCAAGGAAGGCGCCAGGGTCTGTATTACGGGAAGAAACCAGGACAAGCTTGATAAAGTGGCAGCAGAGCTGCCGGCGGACCAGATTGTTACATGCGCATCCGATGTAACAAGCCTTGATGACATCCGGAGAATGATGGAAACGACCATTAATTTTGGCGGAAGGATTGATGTGCTGGTTAATAACGCGGGAATCGATCCGGGAGGTACAGTTGTAGACCTTGACCCCAAGCTGTGGCAGCAGGTTATGGATATTAACCTGACAGGTCCTTTTTTGACCATGAAAAAGATAATTCCCCACATGATTGAAAACGGCGGCGGATCAATTATCAATATAGCATCACTTGGCGGCACCGTTGCACTGCCGGGCATGGCTCCATACTGCACAACAAAGGCCGGTTTGATCATGCTTACCAAGCAGACCGCTCTTGATTACGGCCCTCAAAATATCAGGGTAAATGTTGTATGCCCCGGCGCCACGAGAACAAAGATGCTGGAGGACTCTATGGGGGGACTGGCAAAGGCCATGAATACTGACGTAGACGGAGCTTTCGCGGTTATGTCCAAACCCTTGCCCCTGAGAAGAGTTGCTATGCCTGATGAAATGTGCGGTATTTGCAACTTTCTGGCAAGTGATGAATCATCATTCATGACAGCCGCGACAGTCCTGGTTGACGGCGGCGCATCGGTCGTTGATGTCTCAGGAGCAGCATTAAGTAATGTTGGAGTTAACTGGGGTTAATAATTATTTTAATCGAAAACTGCCAGCTTTCAACTGTCGAATAAAAACTTAGTAAATATTCAAGGGCAAAACCGGGAGATATTTATTTTACTTTTCGGGATTGCCCTTTTTCATCATTTAAAAAAGGAGGAATCAGGCATGAAGTTACGCAAACTTTTAATACTTCATTGCTGAGAATGAGGAAAAATCCCCGTGGGACCCGCTATCAGTAAGAATAGGCAGGGGAGAAGGGATGAGGATATTCCCGGGTGCGCCCGCTCCCGAGATTCAAAATTTTAAGAAAGGTGAGATATTTTTAGTAATAAATCGTTTAAAAGGTATCTTTCTTCAACAGTTAATGGTTGGAATTGGGATAAATAAAATTCCTGCAAATATTTTTGCATTTCAACCACAAACTTTTTACCTTTGGGGGTTACCCGTATCATTACTATTCTGCGATCTTTTCCACTTAATCGTTCTACAAAACCGGCATTTTCAAGTTCTGTAATATTTTTTGTTGTGTTGGGCTGTACGCTCAATGTTTTTGAAGTAAGCTCCTGTACAGATAACATCTTCTCTTTGGAAAACAGGATAGTTTCCATCAGATCAAACTGGATAATTGATATTTCCAATTTTTTAAAAAAATTTTTAACCTCAATATGCATAAAATTATATGCTCTTTTAAGATTTCTGGATAATGATTTTTCAATTGGTATTTTTTTCCCATTAAATATATTCATAACACTGTCCAATTATTCTGATGTGCATTACATGTGTATTAAAGAAATATCTTAATATGTTAAAATCCTCATCAGACGTTACATGGTTGAATCATAATTATTTTATTGATATTTATTATATATCTTTAATATATAAAAAATTGTAAAAACCATGTCAACCAATTGTTCAGGAAAAATTTAATCCGCAAGAAGTTTCTTTAAATATAAGCACGAGAGAAGACATATGGCAATAAAACTTAGCCGGATTTTACTTGACTAAATCTGGAGATGCAAAG
>JASFHE010000831.1:0-3006 GCA_050123415.1 Desulfobacteraceae bacterium
TTCGGTCGTTTCCTTTGGAATGGCATCTTATCCCCCTATGTTGTGGTTTGGCAGGAAAGATAACACAAAATAAAGTTTATTGCAATATTAATATGGAATCATACTGCTAGATATCTTTTCTTGCCATCTTCCTGAGTCAGGATGTGTTCCATTGCAGAGGCAATCCCTGACATCCTCTTTGACGTTTGTGCATGCAGAAAGGGGGCATAGTCAAACCCGTGGTACATGGAGACAACTATATCGTATTTCTCCATCATTACAGAAACAGCTTCTCCCTGGTCAAGGGTCGCTTTGCCCCTGCCGCCAGCTTCCGTGTAATCCGCCAGGGCACGCTTGAGTTGGTCCGCAATTCCAAGGTAATCAACTACAAGGCCTCCGGGTTTATCCTTAAATACACGGTTAACACGTGCAATGGCCTGCATCAGGCCATGACCCCGCATCGGTTTATCCACATACATAGTATGAAGCGAAGGGCAGTCAAACCCTGTTAGCCACATATCACGAACTATTACAATCTTGAAAGAGGAGTCCGGGACTTTAAAATGTTTTGCCAATGCCTCACGGCGAGCTTTATTGCGGATATGCTGTTGCCATTCCATTTTGTCAGAGGCCGCACCTGACATTACTATCTTGATCATTCCTTTGTTATCTTCGTCGTCGCGCCAATCAGGTCTGGGCTTAATAATTGCATTGTACATGTCCACACAAATTCGGCGGCTCATGCACACAATCATTGCCTTCCCTTCCATCGTATCCAGCCGATTCTCAAAATGTTTTACCAGGTCCTCTGCAACCAGGCCGATCCGCTTATCAGTACCAACCATAGCCTCAAGAGCGGCCCACCTGGAACGGAGCCTCTGTTTATCGGTTTCCTCTTCACCTTCGGTTATTTCCTCAAACTCAGGATCTATCTTAGGTCTTTCCTCTTCGCTAAGTTCAATTTTTGTGAGTCGGCCTTCATAATAGATTCTAACAGTGGCCTTGTCTTCAACAGCCTGAAGAATATCGTACCTGTCAATATAATCTCCAAAAACCGCCGGTGTGCTTCTGTCCGTGCTTTCTATTGGGGTGGCTGTGAATCCGATAAAAGAAGCGTTTGGTAGTGCGTCATGCATATGACGGGCAAAACCATCAATAAAGTCATATTGGCTCCGATGAGCTTCATCAGCTATCACCACAATATTTGGTCGATTTGACAGAGCGTAGTATTGTTCATTTTTATTGTCCGGTAAGAACTTTTGAATTGTTGTAAAAACCACGCCACCGGCCGGAACCTGCAAAAGCCCTCGTAAATGTTGACGATTTTCTGCCTGTACAGGGGTCTGCCGTAAAAGATCTTTACATCCTGAAAATGTTCCATAGAGTTGATCGTCCAGATCATTTCTATCGGTGATAACTACCAGCGTAGGGTTCTCCATGGCCGGGTGACGAATGACCTTACCAGCAAAAAAGGCCATCGAAAGACTCTTGCCGCTGCCCTGTGTGTGCCAGATTACTCCTATACGCCTTCCACCAAAATGTTCTGATTCTTTGCCATATGTAACCGGAGGTTCTTTCACTTCATATGGACTTTTTTCATCCATATCAGGAAAACCGGCGTATAATTGAAGAGATGGTGCCTCAATGCCGCAAGCCGATAGAGCGCAGTCCACAGCCCTGTTGACTGCATGAAACTGGTGGTAAGCCGCCACCTTTTTAGTGATAACAGCCCCATCATCTTCAAAGACAATAAAATTAATAATCAGATCAAGAAAACGTCTTTTATCAAACACACCCTTCTGCAGGACTTCAAGTTCAACAGACCCTTTTGGCGCAATATTTTTACCATCAATAGTGCGCCATGGCATAAAACGATCCCACCCACTTGTAAGGGTGCCCAATCTTGTCTCAAGACCGTCTGATACAATCAAAATTTCATTAAATGTAAAAAGCCCCGGTATTTCCTGCTTGTATGTTTGAAACTGGTTATATGCATGGCGTATTGTGGCTTTTTCATCCACCGGATTTTTTAGCTCAATAACCGCCAATGGTAATCCATTAACAAACACCATAATATCGGCACGACGATTTACCTTGTTTTCAACCACTGTGAACTGATTAACAATCAACCAGTCATTATTCGCCGGATCTTCCAGATCGAGCAGCCAGACCTTATCATGAACAACCCGTTCATTCTCTCTATAGGATATATCCACACCATCGGTAAGCATGCGGTGGAATCGGCGATTATTTTCTATCAGACTCGGGTGTTCGGTTCGGGTAATTTTCCTGATAGCCTCTTGGATTGCATCCGGGGAGATGTTCGGATTGATATTTTCAAGGGCGTTTTGGAGCCTTCCGGACAAGACTACATGACTGTAATCTATACGTTCACAATCAGGACCGTCCGGGCTGAGGTCAGGACCAATTGCGGTTTGCCACCCCATGGATAAGAACCAGTCAATAGCGGTTTGTTCAAGTGTATTTTCGGTCAAGCCACTCATCTTTTCCTCCGTGCCTGTAACCGTCGTTGATAAAGGCGTTCAGTGAAGCCTCCTTCCTTTTCAAAGGAAGCGGCTTGAGCGGAAAGCTGTCGATCAAGAAAATAGCAGCAGAGGTTTAATAGTGACAGGGCGGCATTTGCAGCCAGACAGGAATCCGATAAGGACGCGCATGGACTGTCACTGACTGGCACAGACTTTCCTTGTCTTTCTTTTTTGTCCATGTTTATCCGTGTTAGTCCTTGAGAATCCGTGTGCCTTTTTTCCTCCTTCACCCACTCCCGAATCTCTCCCAGGCTTTCACAGCGCCTTGCCTTAAATCGCATGAGCGCCGGATGATCAGGCTTAAGCTCGGGCAGACCACGCTGCCGAAGGAAATCCTGATAGTCCAGGCGAAGCTCTTCAAGGCTGGCGCGTGCCACATTGGTCAGTTTGAGTTCTGTCTTTTTTGATGTACCAGACGCCTGGCTTCCTTCGGCTATATTCTGGACTCCGCTCCGTGCAGCCTGAACCATCTGATCCTTTG
>JASFHE010000832.1:0-3004 GCA_050123415.1 Desulfobacteraceae bacterium
AGTTGTTATGATATCGCAACAGTCCTAAAGTCTACATTGCCGCGAAGGGATATTGGGGAAGATGAAATACTTCAGCAACTTGAAATCAGGCACAAGAAAAGACTGGCTTCAACAGAAGCTGCTTACTAAAAACAACGACATTTCGAAGGGGTGAACAAGGATACATGATCCCCAAAGTAGAATTAAGCGGGAAGCAGAAATCTTCTCTGGAAAAACAGATAGAACAATATAAAATGCATAAAAAAGGGTTAACATCTATATGTTAACCCTTTGTGTTTCTATTTAATGGCGCGCCCGGGAAGATTCGAACCCCCGACCTGCGGATTAGAAGAGCCTGAATTAAAAATCCATTTTTTACTGTAATTTTAACATGTTGATTATAAAAGACTTTTTAATTGTATTTTTGGTTTTGTTTGGAAATATTTGAATCTTTTTGACCTTGACGGGCACAATTTAGGCACAATCTTCAGGTACAACAAACAAAAAGACTTACCACAAATTATACTAACCTATATATCGTTTTTTATATCCTCAATCCGTGTCTCAGGCATGAGAGAACTTTAACCAACATGAGCTAACAACAAGGCATTACACCTAATTTCAATTATTGCAAATAATTACATGAAGCAAACTTTTACCTGGAAATACCTTAAAGTACCTGAAAATACCTCCCTGAGGAGTGCGTCTACTCCCTATGTACTCCCAAAATTTGAGAATGTCTCCGGCATTTAAAAGGAAATACTATTAAACTCACCGGATATTTATTGTACCGTTATTTTTATCGAGTTTAAATCTTTTTTCTTAGAACTGTTTCCACAGAACACTTCATATTCACCAGAAGTTACGGCCATTTTTCTCTGGGAAGGGTCATAAAATTCTAAAGAGGAAGGCGGAAGGTCAATTGTTACCTTTCGTGTTTTTCCTGGTTTAATATATACACGTTTGAATCCACGCAGGGTTTTAAACGGACCATCAATATCCATTACCTTTCTAACATAAACCTGAACAACCTCGACGCCATCACGTTTTCCGGTATTTTTTACCGGCACTGTCAAGTGAAAGCTTTCATCAGCTTTAATATTTGTTTTACTTAAAAGAGCAGATCCAAATTCAAATTGTGTATAACTTAACCCAAAACCAAATGGGAAAAGTGCATCTTCCATATAACGGTATGTCCGGTCTTTCATGGAATAATCTTCAAAATCTTTAAGCTGTTCCGAACTCTTATAGAACGTGACGGGCAGTTTACCGGACGGATTATAATCACCAAACAGAACATCGGCAACTGCCTGCCCGCCCGATTCACCCGCATACCAGGTCTGAAGAATGGCCTCGCAAGTTTTTGTTTCGGGAGAAAGAGCAATAGCGGAACCGGAACAGTTGACAAAGACAATCTTTTTACCGGAATCTTTAAGGGCCTTTAAACAGTTACGCTGCACCGTGGGAAGTTCTATATTTGTACGATCACCTCCCTTAAAACCGGGATATGAAACAGGCATTTCTTCACCTTCGAGATTACCGGAAAGGCCACCCGCGAATATAACAAGATCAACATCCTTAAGTTTGTTAATAAGACCTGTGTAGTCCACATCAACTTCTCTGCCAAAATCGAATTCTATATTTGCCTGCCAGTTGTTAAGTTGTGCAAAACGAATTTCTATTTTGTACTTCTTTCCTGCTTCAACCTTAAAAGCTTTCCTCGATGGAAGAGTTCGCCAGTTACTGTATCTGGTGATGGATTCTCCATTTACAAGAAGCTCAAAATACCCTGTAGCACCGCTTTTAAAAACTATTTCTTCACTTTTCAGCGGAATGAATTCAGTTTCATATCTTGCTGAAAAACCCTCGAGCTTTACACCGGGAGCAAATTCATGCTGTCCTGCAGTGGTCATTTTAATAGGATTTTCAATCTGCTGCGTGGCAACAATTTCTCCCTTCAGCTCCGGATTGTTCCAGTAAACCGCTTTAAATCCCTTTTTGCCGTCAAAAGAACATTGTTGCAGATAACTTTGGGTAACCTTGTCTTCAACCAGGTCACAGCCTTTGTCATAGATGATCTTTTCAGGTGAAAGCTTTTTTCTAATACCTTTAAGAATTGAGATGGTTTGCACTGGTGTTCCATTGTAATTTCCCCACAGCATGGGTTCATCGTTTGCATTCGGGCCTATTACAGCCAGCTTTTGAACCGATTTCTTTAAAGGAAGAATACCGTTTTTATTCTGAAGAAGTGTTATGGATTCCCTGGCCATGTCGAGAGCCAGCTTTTGGTGTTTTTTATTATTTATAACAGAAGCAGGAATCTGTGCCCATGGAACAATCGAATCATCATCCATTTCACCAAGGTCAAATCGTCCTGTTAAAACGCGCATCAGGCTTCTATCCATATCTTCTTCTTTAATTAAACCTCTTTCCACTGCATCCGGTAATGTCTTAAATGGGTAATTCTCCCAAATACACTCCACATCAGTTCCCGCAAGAACAGCCTTTGACGCAGCATGGACAGCATCCGAAGATACCTTATGACTGTTGATAAAATCGGTTACAGCTCCGCAGTCTGATACAACAATATATTTATATCCCCACTCATTTCTGAGGATACGCTGCAGCAGCCTTGAACTGCCGCAACAGGGCTCATCATCCAGACGCTGATAGGCGCACATTACCTGCCTGACTCCTGCATCCTGAACAAGGGCCTTAAAGGCAGGGAGATAGGTTTCATATAAATCACGCGGTTCTATATTGTTGAGATTTAGTGAATGGCGGCTCCATTCAGGTCCTGAATGCACAGCATAATGCTTGGCACAGGCCAGAAGCTTGCGATATCTCGCATCATCAGGTCCCTGGAGACCCTTAACTATTGAAACACCCATGCGGGAAGTCAGATATGGATCTTCCCCATATGTTTCCTGTCCCCTGCCCCAGCGCGGATCCCGAAAAATATTAATATTTGGAGTCCAGACCGACAGGCTCAGAAACCGTCTGTTTTCAAGACCCATTTGTTGTG
>JASFHE010000833.1:0-3002 GCA_050123415.1 Desulfobacteraceae bacterium
TTATTGAAGACAGCTCTGTAAGTCCAGCATGAGTATTAATGGGGATTCTATTAGTATCTAAACATATAAATTCATGCATTTTTTGGCAAAAAAATGCTATGTTCACAAATGCCGGTTGCCGGCAGGAAAGTAAAATATTAACAAACAGATAGTAATTTCATTGTCCAGGTTGTCGTACTATATGATCTACGTTTTCGCACCAATTTGATTAGAAATCTATAAAAAAGCTTATAAATCAGGGTATTTTCGCTTCCATTCTGTCGCAGTTTATGTTTTGATGAAGAGGTAAAACATATAATACGACAGGAGGATTATGAAAGCACCTTCTTTGGAGGAGATCTTTAAAAAGTCCAGAGTGTTAACCCTGGAGCAGATATCGGAAGTTCGTCAGTGCTCGATCAGGACGGTACAGCGACAATTCGCTGGTCTGTCCGTTTTCAGAAGCTATAACAAGAACAGTCGGTATTATACGCTTTCCGGTATTCCCAGGTTTAATACCAATGGTATTTGGGAATATCGAGAGATATTATTTTCCAGATTCGGTGATCTTCGAAAGACCGTACGGCACTTGATTGCCAATTCCGAATGTGGTTTGAGCGGAAGCGAAATTGGAGACATTGTTAAGCTGCAACCGCGGTCGTTTATGCATCACTTTCGGGAGTTGGACGGTGTTTTTCGCGAAAAGTACGACGGTGTTTACGTCTATTTTTCCGATGATCCGGCCGTTTACGAACGACAGAGTCGAAAACGCAGCCGGATATGCGACGTTCACAAAATCGGGGATGCGGATGCCGTAAAACTGCTGGTTGCCTATATTAAAAACCCGCAAGCTTCGGCTGCGGAGTTGTCGGAGACCCTGGCGTGTGAAAACCGGTGCCATATTTCACCGAGCGATATTGTGAACTTTCTTTCGTTCCATGACCTTTTAAAAAAAACGCCAGGTATTTAGCCATCAAGCTGTTGTCCGATTTGAAGAACAGGCAGATTGAAGCGATGAATCCCAAGGTTTTATTTGAGACAGCTGCAAAATTGCGGTTTTATCCCGAGGTAACGTGTTGTACGCAATGCGGGAGGCATCTGCATGTTTTGAAGACCGGCAAACGTACCGTCGTTACTTTGGGCACCGGACCGTTTATTGCTCATGAGACCTGGTTGTTTTGTCCCGACGATGGAGAAGTTCATCGCAGTTCAGATTTGCAGCGACTGGTTCCATACAAGGGTACCTACGGTTACGATATCCTGGTTTATGTCGGGAAATCGTTGATGCTGCGCTCGATGAACGAGCAGGCAATCAAAAAGGAACTTCAGTTGAAGGGGATCGATATTTCGATTAGCGAGATCCGCTTTTTAGGTCAAAAGTTTGTTGCATACCTGGAAATCTGCCATCGGCAGAGCCTGTTGAAACTCAGGCTGAAGCTGGCAAAAAAGGGGGGGGTATATTCTCCATATCGACGGCACCTGCGAAGGAGACAGCCCCCATTTGTTTACGGGTATGGATGAGATCAGCGGGATTATTCTTTCCAGTGTGAAAATAGGTTCCGAGAAAAAAGAAAGGATCGTCCCGTTTTTAGAAGATATCAAAGCAAAATACGGTATTCCCCTGGCGGTTGTCAGCGATATGGGTAAAGGGTTGCTGGGGGCAATCGAAACAGTATTTCCCGAGATTCCTTCTTTGATCTGTCATTTCCATTTTCTCAGGGATATTGGCAAAGACCTGTTGGACGCCGACTACCGGACCCTTCGTAATCGTTTAACCCAAAGCAAGATACGCGTGGCGTTGAAAAACAAGGCGAAGGACTTCGAGAAGAAGCTGGGAGATTCGATGGTGGATCTGGCGAAGGTCGACGTCGATCCGGAGCTTGCATCCATTAAGACAATGCTGCTTTATATTCACTGGATGTTCGATACATCCTCATTGTCAGGCTATGGCTTCCCTTTCGATATACAGCATTTTGTTTTCTATCGGCGCTTGATCCTTGGATACGAAAGGATAACACAGTTGCATGAGTTGACAGGCAGTAAACCGTTTTACCAACTCATAAAGTTGTTAGCTCGTATTACCTATGATCGGGAGTTAAAACGGACTGCGGTATCCATAGAGCAAAACGAAAGGATCTTTGGCGAACTCAGACAAGCGCTACGAATTGCCCTGCCGGGCGGCGAGCAGGGGCTAAACGACGATGGTCAGGCATGCGAGATGAAAACTATTGCCGAAAAGGTCGGCGAATTCGTTGAGAAATACGACTCATCGGTGGATCGATCCCATCGCAAGATGATCGAACAGATTCGAAAATATGAGGATAAACTATTTGCCGATCCAATTCCAGCTATGGTCGACGGACAGGTAGTCGATATACAACCGCAACGAACAAACAATATCATGGAACGGTTTTTCAGGCACCTGAAGAGATTGCTACGCAGAAGAGCCGGTACTATTTCCGTGAAAAAGTCTCTAACTGCAATGCTGCCTGGCACCGTGTTAGTAAAAAACCTTGAAGATGAAGAATATCTTGAACTGATACTCAATGGAGCGAGTGGGCTTGAAGAACGGTTTTCTCAGATCGACCGTCATCTGTTTCTGAACGAATTCGAAAAAATGAAATCAAGTCACAGAAAAATACCTGTCGATGCCAGGAACCTAATCAGAGAGGACCATTCTCTGGATAAAATTGAAAAAATGTTCTTAGCCACGGCAAGTTAAATGCCAACCACTATTTGTGAACATAGGATAATATTGTTAAATTTTTTCACTTTCAGAGGTGCTTTGCGCTGGAAGGTTGCTGATTGATGTGATACTAATTTATAAAAAATTCTAAATTCTGATAAATACTTCTATGAAACAAACCGTTGTCATCGGGTTGCTTGGTACATCGCTCGATATTGGTAAACGTTCCAAACGCTGGGAGCGCTGGCGACCATCTGTTTCTATATACGATCTTACCTGGGATGACATCACAACGAAACTTTTATAGGCTTTTCATTTTTCTCTGAAACCATAACTC